>JADFRS010000101.1 GCA_022561145.1 Gemmatimonadota bacterium | reverse complement strand
TACATTTCCGACCTGGACTCGGCCAACGGCACTTTCGTGGGCAGCAGGCGGATCACCGAAGCGCACAAGCTCTCGGATGGCGATGAGATCAGCGCCAAAGCGCCGCCGGGCAGCCCCGGCCAGGGCGTCCCGTACCGCCTCCGTCTTCAGCCGATCCTCTGTGGGCTTGTCGGCTATGGTCCACCCCGGCGCCAACCCCAGTTCCTGGAAGAAACTCCGAGCCACGCGCCCGAAAAAAGCATCGAGTGTACCCACGTTCATCTCGTGCAGATTGGTGAGCAAGCGGACGAGCAGACGGCGGCACTCCTCCGGCTGCGAGAGGCTGCCGTGGGCATGCTCGCCCAACACCTTCGCTTCTTCGGAGTCCAACGCGCCCTCGGCGAGCCGTACCAGCACCCGCTCCAGGATCTCGCCCGCCGCCTTGCGCGTGAAGGTCGAGGCCAGGACTTCTCCGACTTGAGCCCCACCCGCCAGCAGGCCGATGATGCGGCTGGAGAGGTGGTACGTCTTGCCAGAGCCGGCGGAAGCCAGAACCAGCTCTCGCGGAACCAGCGGGGCGGACACCGGCGTGTTCATTCTGAGCCCTCTTCTTCACCGCTACCGTGGTCGAACGCCACCTCCGCGTCTTCGCTCGTGCCCTGCCATCCCACGGTGAGGAGGGGCTTCAAGGCATCCTCTCCGTACCAACCGACCTTCGTCACGTTGGGATCGTACTCGAACGTGCCCTTTCTGAGCCTCCTTACGGCCTCCCGAGCCGCGGCCTCCGCCGAGGCGAAGTCGTCCTTGCTCCAGTCCGCGAGCATGAACTCGCAATCCTCCGTGTTCCTGGGTAAAGAGACATAGCCGAAGCGGACCTTGCCTCGCTCGACAGCCTTCGCGTCGACGAGCGGCCGGCCCTTCTGATCGACGATTCCTGCCAGAAACAGTCGGTACAGGGGCAGCTGGAGATCGACCCATCGGCGATCGTCGCCCTTACCCGTCCGGTGGGTCTCGTCAGGAGGGTCTACGGAGTTGCCGGTCTTGTAATCGAGCACCGCCCACTCGCCCGTCGAGGCATTGTGGTCGATACGGTCGATGCGGCCCTTGAGGACGAACGGCGTGCCATCGACATCGAACGGAACACCCTCGTTCTCTGGCTTACACTCCACCCCCACGATCCGCCATCCCTGTGCCGCCCACTCCGCTTGCTTCCCGGCAAAGGCCCGCAGCCGGACCTCGAGCTGCTGGGCCTGGAGGTAGACCGCGGGCAGCGCATGGTCGCCGAAGCGCGTGGACATCTCCTCGTCGAGAAGAGTCATCAGCGCCCTCGCCACAGCCGACTCGTCGGCCACATCGACCCGCGGCGGAGACTCCAGCGCCCGCGACGCGAACTTGTCCAGAATGTGGTGGGCGAGGGACCCGAAGCCCAAGGGATCCAACTCCCGCGCGGTGTCGTCAATGCTGTCGAGCTCGTACACCGCTTGGAGGACGAACCGGTACGGGTCACTCAGGAGAGCCTTGAACGCGGTGACCGCCAGCCGGTCCGGCACCTCGTCCGGTCTCAACTGGATCACCTTTTCCGGCGGAACCGTGAAGGCGCTCCGTTCGCCCGGTTGCAGGCCGAGGGAAGCCAGGCTGGATCCCGCCGAGCCTCCTCCATCCCTCTTCAAGAACTGAAGCACGCGCGCCGGTATCTGCTCCTCGGGGATACGGAACATGAGACGGCTGGGGCGGAGCGGATCGCCCTGCGCGGTACGGCGTCCCGCGATGAGTAGGACCGACGCCTTGGAGTGCAGCACCGTTGTAAGACGATAGGCATCCCGCGCCAGCCTGCTCCGGTTGTCGGGCAGCCGGAGGCGGGTCCGGAGGGCGTCGGGCAGGAACGCATGCCCGCTCACCGACTCGGGCAACAGGCCCTCGTTGAACCCCGTGAGTACGACGACGGGCGCGTCATCCAGCGGAAGCTCGAGCCAGTCCAGCAACTCCACGGCGTCCCGGACAGGCTCGTGCGGAAGCGCCTCATCCCGGAGCCCCAGGAGGAGGGTCCGAATGGCTGCGCTGCCCGCGCACTGCTCGTCCAACGGCGCCGGCGTGGCCGAGAGCGCCCCCGCCACGGCTCGGACGCGGTCCAGCGTATCCAGCAACCGACGATGTCCTGGGTTGCTGCGGTCCAACTCCAAGTTTCCGTAGGCCCCCAGGAGCACGTCCATCACCACGGGCATCCACTGCGACAGCCGCTTGCGGCCGCCGAAGGACTCGAGCGGACCGTCCCAGGCCAGGGCCCGGACCACGGGCGGGAGGCGGGCCGCCTGGCGTTTTCCGGCGGGCATCTCACTACCGACGGTGAATGGCAGGTGGATATTGAAGTACGCGTCCGCCCATTCGATGGACTCGAGCCCGGCAGCGGCCGCGACACCAGCCGCAGGGCCATTCGCGGCGACAGCCCGCGTCAGCGCCCCGGCATCGGGATGCCGCAACAGCGCGGCCAGCGCCTCGAAGCTGCCTTCGTCCAGGTAGTCCGCGATGGCGCCGAGCAGACGAACGGACCCCATACGCGACAGAGGCGTTCCCGCAGCGTAGCGGGGGGGCACCCCCCGAGCTTCCAGGCGCTGCTCCAGGTAGGGCACGACTTCCGAGTTCGAATGCACGCCCAGCACGACCTCGGGGGCCGAATACTTCCCACCGAGGCCGGCCAACGCATCGATGACGGACTCCGCCTGATCGACCGGCCGCTCCACCACTTCCAGGATCTGATCGGTCACCGGGACCGGTGCACTCTCCCAGTATTCCGTGGAGGGCAGGCCGAAGGGGTCGAACACGGTGGTCGCGTCGGTCCCGTCGCCGAGCACCTCCGGAGCGTGGATGAGTGTGCGGACCACCGCGCCGCTGGCCTCGACGAGGCGGCGGGTCACGGCCGGCAATTCCACGATGAAGAGCAGCCAAAGGTCGCCCGTGAACGGAGGAACATCGGACTCCAGAGCCGCCATTCGAGCCTCGAAGCGGTCGGCTAGGCCGGCCTTCTCCAGAAGCTGCACGTACCGTCGCTGTACTCGGCCCAGCGCTTCCCACCGGGCTCCGTCATCGTAGGACATGCCGGAACGGCAGAGCTTCACCACGTCTGCGAACCGGTGACCCTCCCCCGCCAGGGTCTGGTGCAGGCCGGCCAGCAATCCGGCGAGCTCATCCCACTCGGCGAGGCCGTCGTTCTCGGGGAGGTGGGGGAAGACCTGCTCGACAACCGTGCGGTCCACGCTCCGTAAAGCTTGGGACCAGGCGCGCAGCGATATCACTTCATCCGCCAGGGGCCTCGGGCTGGCATGGAGCAGCCCGGGAAGGTGCCCCACCGTGGTGGCCGCAGGTGGGATCAGCGTTACGCCGCGAGCCTCCGCCTCGTCCAGGAGCAGCTCGATGATGCGACGGCGAGCCCGCCGTCCGGGGAGGACGACGGTGGCGGGCCGGAGGTCGGCCACAGCCCCCTCGGCATAGTGCTGGATGAGGTGGGCGGCGGCGGACGGCAGCGCGGGTCGGTCCCACCCGAGGAACACGCGATCAACGGTATGTGCCAAGGCTTGCTTCCGTCTACCGCACAAGGGGGCCCTCGCCCAGCACCTCTCCCGAGACAGTCAGGAACTTGACAGCCGTGGCGTGCCCTTCCTCGACCACGAACTCCACGTTGATCCCTATCTCCACGTTGAAGAGCTCGTCTCCTCGGAGGAGCCCGGGATTGAAGCGCGGCCCCCCGGACGGAATCAGCCCGAACTCGAGCTCGTCGTCCGGGTGAAGCCGGAACGGTAAACGCCCGCGTAGCAGACCGTCCGTCGCGAAGATCTCGAGGCGGCCCTCCGCGGGCCATCCCGTCCATGGCGGGAAGCTCATCTCGTAAACGCCAACGAACTGAGCCTGGCGCTCTTCGGTCAGGACGACGGGTCTCGACGGTTGCACCACGACCTGCAGCGCGACCGAGGTCGTACCCCACCGCATGTCGAGCACAGCCCCGTCCCCCCTGACCACCGGAAAAGACCAGGTCAACATCTCGACATGAGACGCCCGCGTGGGCACGGTCGAGATGTGGATCTGCTCCGAGCTCGAGTCCGGCTTGACGAAGTGGAAGATCCTGGGGTTCGGGTTGAGCGAGATCGTGAAGTGGTCCCGGTTGGGAATGGCCCAGACGGAGTATTTTCCGGCCGAGACCTCGACTCCGTTCAGGCGGATGTCCTTGTCCACCTCCAGCGTGGTCGCCCAGTTCGCCCCGGGTGTCCACACCACGCCCCACGGCACGAGGGCCCCGAACAGCTCGCGTCCACGGGCCACCGGGCGGGAATATTCCAATGTGAGCGTGGTGCCGTCCACGGTCTGCGCGACGACGGCACGCTCACTGGCCTGCATTTGTCCCAGGGCCTGCGTCGGGACGAGCAAGACCGACGCGACGGCGAGAATTCCCAATGCGACTTGGCGTGACATTCAGATCTCCTCGAAAGAGTTGGTGGAGCCAATATCGGGGTGACCGGCCTGCGTGAAAAGGTGCCGGTTTGACCAAGAGTGATTCTCGATTAATATTCCTATGGAGAATATATTAATAGAACCGCATTCCGGTATGCCCTGGAGCGAGCAGACGGTGAGCAAACCACTGAGCGAGCTCGAGGTGCTGGCCCTCGCCGCTCTGGCCCGGCTCGGCCCGGACGCCTACGGCGTACTGATTCGGCAGGAGATCGAGGATCGCACGGATCGGTCGATCTCCATCGGCTCTCTTTACAAGGCGCTCCACCGGCTCGAGAAACGGCAGTTCGTTTCCTCGCAGCTAGGGGAGCCCACCGCCGTCCGGGGCGGACGAGCGAAGAAGTACATCCGCCTGGAGCCACAGGGACGGGACGCTCTCGAGGCATCGATCCGCGCCGTTTTCGGCATGGTCTCCGGACTCGACATCGGCTGGGATCGGGGATGATGCGCGTGCAACCGCCACGGATCGCCGCGCGATTGCTCGCTTTTTTTACGGCGGCTGAAGACAGGGAGATGGTCCTTGGCGATCTCGCCGAGGAGTTTCGTGTGGTTCGAGTACCACGGCTCGGCGAAAGAGCGGCTCGCAGATGGTACTGGAGCCAGGTGGTCCGGTCGATTTGGCCGCTGTTCTCGTTTTCTTGGGCGCAGGAGGGATGGGGCATGACGGGTTTGCGCAGTGATGTGGTCGGGGCCTTGCGGCTGTTTCGCCGGGCGCCCGCTTTTGCGTTCGTGGTCGTGTTGACGGTGGGTATCGGCGTGGGTGGAGTCACTGCGGTGTTCAGCGTCGTTCGCGGTGTCGTGCTTTCTCCCCTGTCGTTTCAGGATTCCGAGAGGGTCGTGGCGCTTTGGGGTCGTACCGCGGTATATCCGCAAACTCCGTTGACGGTGGGTGATTACAATGCGCTGGTCGAGGGCATAAGTGCATTCGAGACGGTGGCGGGGTCCTGGGGGAATAGCGCTTCACTCCTCGGAGACGCGGAACCCGAGCAGGTCGGCGTGGGGTGGGTCAGCCCGAGCTACTTCCCCCTTCTTGGGGTTCAGCCAACGCTTGGCCGCACGCTCGGTGCCGAGGATCTCAACGCGATCCTCATCTCGCACGAACTTTGGCAGCGCCGTTACGGGACCGATCCATCTGCGGTGGGCCGCCAGGTAAAGCTGGGTGGAGCCTCCATGGAGATCGCCGGAGTTCTGCCACCTAGTGTCGATCCAAATCTCACGGCGACTGGGCGGCACCTCACCGACTACCAGGTGTGGCGCCTGATGCCACCCGAGTGGACGGAAGGAGACGACCGGAGTATCGGCTGGATCCGATCGGCGGCACGGCTGCGGGATGGGGTTACGCTCGAACAAGCTCAGGCCGAGGTCGACGCGTTCGTGCTCCGGATGAACGAGGGAGTCCTGGAGCGAGATGGAGGGCGAGATCTCCGTGTGGAACTCGTTCCGGTTCGAGAAGATCTCTTGGGATCACTCTCACGCACCCTCTGGATCATGCTGGGCGCCGTATCCGGGGTCCTACTGATCGCCGCGTCGAACGTGGCACACCTGATGTTGGGCCGGGCCGAAGAGCGTGCCGGTGAAGTCGCGTTGCGTGCCGCACTCGGTGGCGGACGGACTCGGCTTGTGCGTCAATTCGTAGTGGAGAGTGGCCTTCTCGCCCTCGCGGGTGGCGTTCTCGGCGTCGGCATCGCATGGCTCGGTGTTTCATTGCTTCTCCGCATGGCCCCACAGGGCATCCCCAGGCTCGAAACGGTTCACGTCGACTTCCTCGTCATGGGCTTCGCATTCGCCGCAACGGGTGTGGCGGCCCTGTTGTTCGGCGTCCTGCCGGCACTTCGAGCGAGCCGCGCCGACCTGGCTCAGGTTCTGGGCGAGCGACGCAGCACCCCCGGTCGGAGGCAACAGCGCCTGTCCAGCGGACTGGTCGTCGCCCAGGTCGCGATCTGTCTTGGACTCCTCGCGGGTACTGGGTTCATGCTGCGTAGCCTGGGCAGTCTCGAGGCCGTGGACCTGGGTTTTGAAACTGAGAGCATCCTCACCTTCGCCCTCGAGATGTCAGACAACGGCGGTACGCTGGGCGAAGCACGCTCGAAATTGCTGGCCCACACCGACCGGATCGAAGCTATTCCCGGTGTGGTGAGCGCCGGGATGACCAATCGAGTCCCCCTCGGCGGAGGTCTTTTTACGGGCGATTACCGCTCGGAGGACATGGTCGGGAGCGACGCCGAGAAACACTCGGCCTCCTACCGGATTATCACGCCGGGATACCTGGAAACCATGGGTGCACGTCTGCTGAGCGGGCGCAGCTTCAATGGGGAGGATGGGATGGGCGTGGCTCTCGTGGATCAGACCGTGGCCGAACGGATTTGGCCCGGCGAGAATCCGATCGGCAAGCGTATCGAGTTGAGCACTCTGGGTGAAGAGCCCAGGTGGGCCGAGGTAGTAGGCCTGGTGGCGCCCATGAAACATACCGGGGTCTCGATCGAGGCCAACGAGACGATCTTTATTCCCATGCTGGCCCAGGCCCATCAACAGAACTTCCGGTACGTGGCCGTGCGGGTCTCGGGGGATCCGATGGCCTACATCGAGCCGGTTCGTGAGGCGGCTCGTTCGGTGGATGCCACGGCCGTTCTGGCTCGCCTTCGGCCCATGAGCACCTTGTTCGATGATTCGGTCGCGCCGACCCGTTTCGCCATGATGCTGCTCGCGATATTCGGTGGAGTGGCCCTGGTCCTGGCCGCCGTTGGGCTGTATGGAGTGATCGCGACGACGGTCTTGCGGAGAAGCCGGGAATTCGGGATTCGGGTCGCGCTCGGGGCGGTACGGGAGCACATCCTACGGAGTGTGGTGGTCTCCGGAGCGAGCCTGGTACTCTACGGCATCGGGATCGGTACCATCCTGTCGCTGTGGCTCGGAGATCTACTCAGCTCCACGCTGTACGAGGTCGAACCCACAGACCCTATGGCACTCGGCGCGGCCGCGCTCGTCATGGGCATAGTCGGAGTGCTCGGCGCATACCTACCGGCTCGGGCGATTCTGGGTGTAGATCCCGCAAGCGCGCTCCGGGAAGAATGAGCGCTCGACCTCAGGCCCTCTCGCGCCGCAAGGCCTCCCACTCCTCCCGGGTGAGCCGCCAGCGGTTCACTGGCTGTGGGTAGGAGATGGGCCCGGGAACGCCGTCGTAGCTCTCGAGGAACCGGAAGCCAAGCTTGGGTAGCGTACGGTTAGCCGCTGGGTTCAACGCATAGGGCTCACTGAACAGGTTCTCGAGCCGGAACAGCTCGAAGTAGCGATCGATGGACGCGCGCACGAGAGACGTGCCGCTTCCCCACCGCCGCGCTGACACATCCCACATATGCAGGTGCATGTGGGCCTGCACGCCAAACTGGATCTCGCTGAGGTTCGAGTGCCCCACGGCGACACCGTCGATCTCCCATATGACATAGTGCCTCTCCCGCTGCTCCAGCGGCCGTTCGGCCTCGGCGACCAGCGCATCTCGCCAGACCTCCCGCTCAGGAAGCTTGTTCGGATCGACGCCCAGGCCGTCGAGAAACGTGGGGTGGGCGTCCAGGAAGTAGCCGACAATACGGTCGATGTCTGGTACGCCACACTCGCGGATGCTCAGCTTCATCGTCCCGTCACACCTTGCCGGCCCACTCTTCGTTTACGAAACCTGATCCGGGGGAGCCACGATCTCGAGGGAGGGGAAATACGTATGGTATCGGCCCCTGTCTCTCGTCATGAGAGCCATACCCGTGGCTGCCGCGTGCGCGCCAAGGCGGCCACGAGTAAAGTAGACCGGAATCCGCGGGGGTCAGCGAAGTCCCGAACCCTGCTGAGCCGTACGATCGGTCGAACGCCTCAGCCGAAGAGCGACTGGAGGCCGACCGCGGAAAGCCACATCTGTCTATTGGAGTGGCCCACCCCAGGTACCACCATCTCGACGTGGCCATGGCCCGGGAAGAACGTGTCCATGAATCGGACCAGCGTTTGTCCACGAGCGAAGCGGTATGGGCCCTGAAGGTTAGCTCCACACGTCGTATCGAGCGACGCGCTCAAGGAATCCGCATCACCGATGAGTATGCGGACATCGCGGCGAGCGAGTTGGTCGCGGATCGACTCAGCGGAGAGCGCGCTCGCATAGCTGTTCCGGTCCTCGAGTCCGTAGTGCCATGTGTTGAAATCGGGGCAGGCCTCCACGTCGGGAGACGCAAACTCATCACCCGATGCACGCTCGGCTTGGGTGTAGAGATACGTGGATGGGTTCGCCACCACATACCTGAAGGTCACATCTGGGACGGTCTCCTCAGCCCGGCTCGAAGCCGCGAACCGGTGCGCCACCTGGCCGCCGGCGGAGTGTCCGGTCACCACGATCTCGGTCAAAGCCGGGAAGCGGGACCGATCGGTGAGGATCGCGATGATCCGATCCAGCGCGGCATAAGAACTAACCCGCGGAGAAGGCCCTTCCGTGCGAGACAGATGGCCGCGCTTCCAGCCGCCGCTCGACCAGAAGGGCTCGTCGGGAGCCGGTCCGTCGTCGCTGGTCTGGAAGTGCGGGGCAACTACGACCGTGCGGAATTTCTCACCAGCTTCTGCCGCGGCGAGCAGCCCACTCAGAAAGTAGTCATCGGCGTTGCGGTTCGAGCCGTGGATGACGATGAGGCCGCGAGTCACGCTGTCGTCTCCGTCTTCCAGCGCATGTGTCCTGAAGACGGGAAGAAACACACCACCCCCGATCTCCACACGCTCCGCACACGTTGCGTTCGCTACAGTGCACAGCGTCGCGGGGCCATCGTCGGGATCCACATCCATGGGAGGATCGGCCGGAGACGAGCACGCCGCGAGGCCACATAGCCAGAGGGCCAGCGGGCCTACACCGGCCCTCTTAGAAGCTGATCGCTGTCGTCTCATACCGCTTGAGCACTCCCGAAGGAAGAACTGCGGCGGGAAAGCTTCTCCCTGTGCGGAGTGTGATCCATCCATCCGGTAGACCGCAGGGTCAGAACTCGAACCCGTAGTGCGCCTGCAGGAACACGAGCAGCGCATCCGCCAGGACCGCCGCGTAGGCACGACGATTGGCCTCCGTGTCGCGAAGGCCGGTGCGCCAATGTTCGATCTGAATGCCACTGATGGTTCCACCGTCCCGCGACCCATGGCGGGCCGTGCTGTAACCGCCCGTGAAATAGGGCTGTGTGCCCGGGGCGGGATCCTGAGCGCTTGGTACCGCGGGGACGCCGCGGTCGGCCATCAGGGTGCCGAGGCTCGCCGGACCACGAATGAGTTCGGAGAAAGGAATGCCCGCCGTAACCTGCAGTTGCCTCAGACTCGATTTCTGAGCGAGGTCCGATTCGTCCATCTCTGTGTCGGAGTTCGCGAGATCAGAGGCACTCAGGAGGTATCCCAGTTCCAGGCGCGAGATGGCATGCCCGTGTCCGTGCATGTCGATGTAAAGCCCGGATCCGTAGGTCTCCGCAACCTCCTGCTCGGCACGCTCGATGAATCCGTGGTACTCCGCCCACGCGTTTTCCGCGAAGACGTTGCCCTGGGCCGCCTCCCCGATCTCGCGGTTCGGGTCGAGCTTGAGGCGACGTAAACGACTGATCACGACGTGAGGGGCACGGCCGGTGCGTTCAACGATTGCCTCACGGACCGCGCGGGTGAGTTCCTGGGTCTCCAGGTCGTTTTCCGTCACACCAAGCGTCCGGTCCGGTATCTCATCGGGAAACAACTCACCGCCATGCGGCGAGCTGAGTACGAGTGGCAGGTCCCCTACGAGAAACTCAGCATACGCGGCCCGGCCGAAGTGTCTGCCTCCGGGAGTGATTTCGTCGAGCGCCTCGGCAATGTAGACCTCGAGATCGGCAGACGCCGAAGCATCTCCCGATGAGGCCGTGATGGTGACCGCACCGGGCGAGACCGCCCTGGCCAATCCATCCATGACCGTGGCAATGGCGGGATCGGACGACGACCACTCCAGCGTCCCCGAAGAGCCACCGGTGACCGTGGCGGTGAACTGGACAGTGGCTCCGATCTGGACCAGGAGAGTGCGCTCCGGCGCGACAGCCACCGTGACAGATCCCGGCGCAGTCGTCCCTCCCCCTCCGCAGGCAAGCAGAAGCAGAACTCCTAGAACTCGCGAACGGGCCCGTCCCAGCACCCTCGTTGGCTGAAGCGAACAGGTCGGTCGGTCTCTCATCGACCCCCGCGAACCTCCAGAACTGCGCGCTGATCGACGATGGTGAGCTCGGTGCCATACGCGGCGGATAGGTCGCGAAGGCGAGCGAGAATCGAGTCTGCGCGGTCGTGCATCGCGACTTCCGCGAGCCCGCGACGCGCTAGGAATCCGACGTCACCGTAACGGGACCGGTATGCCTCACCCTCGTCGAGCTCGAGGGGCGTGAACTCGATACGGACGACAGCACCATTCCGGATCGTCATCTCAGCCAGGAGCCCCTCCCACGGTCGGTATTGATCGTAGTACCCGATCTCGGGCTGGAGCCCTTGGTACGCCAAGCCACCGAACTGTCGGATCAGCGGCCTCCCCTTGTAGATCTCGATCCCGTCGAACCCGCGATGCCCGTGGCCGACGTACATCGAGGCGCCCGCGTCGATGACGGCTCGTGCGAAGTCCGTCTGCCATCCAGCAACGTCTTCGACCCGGATGTGTCCGTCAGCTGTCGCCTCGCCGGGCACGATCGAGTCGAACTCGTCCACGTCGATCTGGAAGTGTTGATAGTAGATGACGAAGTCGGCGCGAGCCGCGGCTTCCCGTACGGCCTCGAGGTTGCGATCCCGGTCGTCCTGTCGCCCAGTCCAGACCCCGTTCACCGCATGGTGGATCGCATCTCGCTCGTCATGGCTCGTCGTCGCCGCCACCAGCCCGATCATCACGCCATTCACGGTCAGGTAGGCGGGGGCCGTGGCCGCGGCAAGATCGGGTCCAGCTCCGGCGTAGGTGACGCCGTTCGCGTTCGCAGCCGCCCGCGTGGCGGCCACACCGCAGTCACCCAAATCCCACGCATGGTTGTTTGCGATCGACATCAGGTTGAAACCCAATGACGCGAGGAACTCCATCACCGTCGCGTCGACGGCATGCGGTCCCCCGGAGTTCCCCGGCCGCTGTTCAGGCGCGAGGCGCGGTTCGCCGAGAACCACCCGGTATTCGTCAGGCACGCCGCAGGCATCGACCTCCGACTTCACCGCCATCTCGAAGTTGGTGAAGGCGACATCAGCCCCTTGAAGGATCGGTCGCAGTGAGCCGAACGGGTCCTCCCAGGAGAGTCTCGGGTCGACCTTGATCAACGCCTGCCCGGCAACCACCAGAGTGATCTCAGGTTCGGGAGGCGCTTCGCCACACCCCACAGTCAGAGCGGCGGCGACCGCGATGAGACATGCCGTGCACCGGACGCGAGGTATCACGCCCATAGCTTGCCGCCCATGACGATAGACATGAGCCACACCTTGTTTCGGAAGTCCATCCGACCAGGATAGCCTGGCTGTGCCGCACGTGTCACCCTTGCCCTCACGCCCAACCGGGCACGTCCCAACCGTTCACGCCATCTTGGCGTCTCATCAGGTGCATGTATATCCTATCGAAACACGATAGGTCTACTTTCGATAGGATGAACCCATGAAAGATGCGGCGAGCCTGCTCCCGCTTTCACGAAGCCTGGTCCACTTGTTGCTCGCGCTCCACGAGGGCGAACGGTACGGCTATGCCGTGAAGAAGCGGGTGGAGCGACTGGGTGCGTTCATCGACCACGCGCGCACCGCACTGTCGAGTGCGAGCGGTAGGTGAAAAAACTCCCGCGGGCCCGGGGCGAGCGCTACTACGCGCTGCTTCTTCGTCTCTACCCAAAGAGGTTCAGGCAGCGCTTCGAGCAACAGATGCTCGACGTATTCCGTGAGCAGAGGGTGGACGCGAAATACGCCGGGATCTTCGGGAGTGTGCGGTTCTGGTGGGATATGGTTTGGGATCTTCTGGTCGCGTTACCTGACGCGCAGCGGAGGTACTCCAAAGTCACGATATGGGAGGCGAGTGTGGACGGGATGCTACGGGACTTGAAGTTCGCCGTGAGGATGCTGGTGAAAGCGCCGGGCTTTACGGTGATGGCAGTGCTGACGCTGGCGATCGGCATCGGCTCGACCGCCGCCATTTTCGGCGTAGTGAATAGCGTGCTTCTCAAGCCGCTACCCTACGGCGACTCCGACGAGGTGGTCACAGTGTGGAGCAGTTGGGTTGGATTTCCCAAGACCTGGGTGTCTGTCTCCGAATACAGAGCTTGGCTGAACAACGCACCATCGTTCGACGACCTGTCCTTGTACTACAGCACCTCGGCCAACTTCAGCAGCACCGAGAACCCAGAGCGCGTCAATGCCGTCAGCGCGACCGAGAACCTCATGGAGGTCCTCCAGGTGCCGATGGCTCAGGGCCGCTTCTTCACCACGGAAGAGGCGTTGCGGGCGGATACGCTCCCCAGTGACGTCATCGTCATCTCGCATCAGGCCTGGACGCGGCGCTACGGAAGCGACCCGGGCATCGTCGGTCGATCTGTCGAGGTGAATGGGCGCGGGCGCGTGGTGGTGGGAGTACTGCCGGCCGACTTCCGTCTTCCGGTCGACTTCGGAACCGCCAGCGTGCCGGACCTCTACTTCCCTGCATGGATAGACCGGAGCGATGTCGTGAGCTTCCCGAGCGGCGGTGGCTCACACGGGAGCTTCGTGGTGGGACGACTCCGCCCCGGCTCGACGGTCGAGTCCGCCAAGCGGGACCTGGACAACATCGTTGCGCGGCTCGAGGCTGAGCAGGGCGCATACCCTGCCGAGCGGAACTTTGCGCCCTTGGTCTACAGCGCGAAGGACGACATCCTAGGCACCATCCGGCCGGCGATTCTCGCCCTTCTCGGGACGGTAGTGTTCGTGCTGCTGATCGCGTGCGCGAACGTCGCCAACCTGCTGCTCACGCGAAGTCAGGGGAGACAAGGTGAAATCGCCGTGAGGGCCGCGCTAGGCGCCGGACGCTGGCGCATCGTCCGCCAGATGCTCACCGAGAGCATGCTGCTCGCGGCGCTCGGTGGAGGCCTCGGGATCGCACTGGCCTTTGTAAGTGTGGAGATCTTCAAGGGTCTCAACCCGGGCAATCTGCCCCGAATAGACGAGGTGTCGATCGATGGGGCGGTGCTCGGGTTCAGCGCGCTTGTGACCGTCGCGACCGCCATCCTCTTCGGAGCGCTGCCCGCCCTGCGGAGCGGACGTTCGAACCTCCATGCCAACCTGGGCCGGCGAAGCGAGAGGGGTGTCGTTACGCGTCGGTCCCGGCGAGATGGAGCCTGGTACCTACGCGTCGATCGACGTGGTGGCCAAGGGACCCGAAAAGGTCGTGGGTGGCCTCACCGTGATCCTCGTAAGCGCAGAGGGAGATTGATTCGATGGCCGCTACACCGATGGCCGTGCACAAGCGCCCGTTCTCCGTCGAACCGGTCACGAGCGTCATGCTCCCGGACGGCATCTTCGACGTCGCGGTTGGAGTCCAACGAATCTCCTGTTTCTTCCGCAACGACTCCGACGCAGTGCTCGACGATGTCGACGTCTACCTGGAGAGCATCGCGGACCCGGGCGTCATAGCGACCGCCCAAACCTATCGCTTCGATAGGATCCAGCCGGGTGCCTCAGTTCGGGTCTCTTGG
>JADFRS010000100.1 GCA_022561145.1 Gemmatimonadota bacterium | reverse complement strand
GGTGAGATCGATCTCACCGCCATCGCCGAACGACTCGATGACGCGGCCTGTGGCGGCATCCAGGGCGATCAGGCGCCAACGGCTGTTCAGGAAGATGCGCCGGCCCTCCGATCCACTCCACACGGCGACTCCGCGATGCACGAAGCCAGTGCCGTTGGGAGGCTGGCCCCAGTCGGTCGTCTTGGGATCGTAGGTCCAGATCACCCGGCCCGTCGGCGCGTCCAGGGCGACGACTCGGTTGTACGGTGTGCTCACGTACATCGTGTCGTTGATGACGACCGGCGTGTTCTGGAAGTTGCCCGGCCTCACGCGCTCGCCGGGCACCGGTAGCCGCGGGCCGGAGAGGGGCTCTTCGCCCGTCTCCCAGGTCCATGCCGGTGCCAGCTCGGCCACGTTGTCGCGGTTGATCTCCGTGAGGGGCGAGTACCGCATGGCGCCGGCGTCTCCCCCATACGCCGGCCAATCGCCCTCGGCCATCGAGGTACTCCCGGACGGACCCACCCGGTCGGGAACACACCCCACGGCCATTATGGTGGCCCCGGTGGCGGCCATCCACCACGGCAAACGGCGGCGAGCCCGACCCATCTAACGGAGGCGGTCCGAGAGCCGCATGGCCTCATCCGTGGCCAGGTCGAGCGCCTCGAGAAGACGGTTGCGCTCGCGCACCAGGGTGGTCTCGGCGAACAGGTATCGGGCGCTTCCCGGATCCTCCTCCGCCAGGATCGACACGGGCGCAAGGCCGGGAAGCAGGCCGTTCGCGAAGCCGGGGTCCGGGTGGTAGGGGTCCACCGGATCGTAGGTGACGCGGTACAGCGGGCGCAGGATACGGAGCAGGGCGCGGTCGATGTCGGCCCCCTCGTGGCCGGGCAGCGCGTCCTGGACCTCCCGAACCGCGACGAGCAGCCGCGCTTGTCTGGCGCTGGCCTCGTCGAGGTCGAGATGGCCGCGGGAGCCCTCCGCCCGACGTTCAATAAGAACGCCGAGCGCCTCGACTTCGGCGACCAGGTCCAACGGGAGGACGGGATCCGCCAGGAGGCGTGCCAGCGCCCCGGCGTAGAGGCGAGCGTCGGTCTTCAGGATCTCGAAATCGATCTTGTCGTAGGTGTCATCGGGGGTGTGCCACCACCAGTATCCCCCGTCCTCCCCCAAGCGGCTATGGTTGAACTGCAAAAGGGGCAGGCCCACGCCGTTGAACGCCTGGTCCGAGTTCCGGCCCGGAGTGCCCCCGCGGATGTCGTCCTCCCCGGCCTGTGCCCGCACGACCTCGCGCCCCAGGCCCCGCAGCGCCGCCGTCGATGAGAGGCTGAAGCGCTTGGCGTCAATCTGGCCAACGCCGTCGATGTTCAGGTAGGCCACGGCCCGGTCCCGCAACTCCTCGAAGAAGTGGTCGGCGAACCAGGTCGAGCCGGCGTAGCGGGCGTTGCTGTGGCCGGGCCACCAGGCCACGACCAGCCCACGGCGCAACAGGGCTCGGTTCCGGTGAAACGCCTTGGCGAGCTCCACCATAGCCGCGTTGGAGGCTCCCTCGTCCGTTCCGCCGTGGTACCAGCCATCGATGTGTCCACCGAGAAGCACATACGGCGCGTCCGGGTCGGGCGCTTCGATGCGGGCCACGACGAGGCGCAGCGGCTTCCGCCCCGTGTTGACGTCTGCGGTGATGCGAACTCTCGTGGGTCCCCGAGTCATCCGCTCCCGCAGCGCGTCACCGGCGCTCTTGGCCACCTGTACCGTGGGGATGGTCGGGAGGCGCTGGTAGGTCTGGAGCGACGGTGTGCCCCAGGTTGACGTGACGATCAGATCGTTCAGACGCTCCTCGGGGTTGACGAAGATGATCCCGGAGGCACCCATGAGAGCCAGCGCCGCGGTCGGCACGTTACGGGGTTGCCCTTCGACCATCGCGATCGCGCCCTGGAGGTCGGGTGCGGCGTCATCGCCGTACCAGCGGGGATCGCCTTCCAGCGCGAGCCGCTGCCCCGTTCCCACCTCGAGGCCGGGCAGATCCCGCAGGGTGCCCAGGTCCACCAAGCGGGCCACCAGGCCGTCGGTCTCGCCGGAGTAGGCCATCGTGATCGCTTCGAAGCTGATGCCCGTACCCGGTATTTCGACGGTAGCGGATACGGGATCGCTGGCGTAGGTGTCGAAGGTGTGCACCTCGACCGGCACGCCAGCCTCCCGGAGCCCGGCCACGATCGAGTCGATGGCTGCGTTCTCGCCCGGGCTTCCCGAGGGTCGCTCGTAGCGCACGATCGCGCTCGCGAAGCGGTCCAGCCCCTCGGTGGTGATGTCTGCCTCTACCGCAGCGAGCAGCTCGTCGGCGGTCGACGCAGAACCTTGGGCACAAGCCGTCAAGGCCACGAGGGCGGTGAGGGAGGAGAGGCGCAGGGGTGAGGTTGGGCGCATCGGTCCTGTTCCGGCTACGAGTCTTAAATCTGTCCGAAAGAATAGGGCCGGGCGGGGCCACCGGGCCAGGACTCGGGTCGCCTACCCGCCCTCGGGCGATCTCGCTCCCTCCGTATCAGCCTCCTCCCGGACCAGAGTCCAGAGAAGTACGGCAGCCAGCAAGGCGGTGCCAGCCCCGAAATAGAACGGGGCCGAGGGGCCAAAGCCCTGCCATGCTCCGACTCCCTGCCACAGGACACCGGCGATCAGTGAGGCCGGCAAGTCGATGAAACCGAGTGTCGCATGGTAGGCCCCGTAGGCCGTTCCGCGCGAGGCAGGCTCCACCAGATCCGCGATGAACGCCTTGCCGGTCCCGACCACGAGTCCATAGTGTGCGCCGTACATCATGTAGAGCGCGACCACGTGGGTCGGGGTCTGCGCGAGGGCGAAGCCGAGGTAGATGGCGGCGTACAGGATCCACCCAGCACCTATGACCACCTTGCGGTTGAGGCGATCTGAGAGGGAGCCCGCGGGAGTCGAGACGATGGCGTAGACCAGGTTGAACGCGAAGAGGGTCCAGAGCACGTCGACCACGCTGAGTCCGCGTTCCTGGGCGCGCAGCACCAGGAATGCGTCTGAGAAGTTGCCGAGGTCGAACAGCGCCGAGATTGCGAGGAAGACGCCGAACCGCTTTCCGAGGCCGCGGAAGCTGATGCGTGGGCGGGGTCCGGATGTGGTACCCTTTACGTCCTTCGCCCACAACGTCACGGTAACCACCGCCAGAACGGCTGGAATCAGCGCGAGCATGACCAGCACGCGGAAGGTGTGCTCATCCAGAAGACCGGCGTTTTTCTGGATGGACGACACCACGGCGATCGCGATCAGGAGGCCCAGGACTGCCCCCCCGGTGTCGGCCCCCCGATGCAGACCGAACGCCAGCCCGCGCCGGCCGGGATCGACGGAGTCGGCGAGCATGGCATCGCGGGGTGCTGTACGCATGCCTTTGCCGGTGCGCTCCGCCCAGCGCACACCGGCCACCACCCCCCAGGTATTCGCGAAGTAGAACCCGACCTTGGCGATAGCTGAGAGCGCGTAGCCGCCCGCCACGAACCGTTTCCGCAGGCGGAGGCGATCCGAGAGCGCCCCGAAATAGACCTTGAGAAAGCTGGCCGTGGATGCCGCGACGCCTTCGATCAGCCCGATCGTCGCCGTTCCCACGCCAAGGACGTTCGACAGGAAGAGCGGCAACACGTTCTGGATCATCTCGCTGGAGATGTCCGTCAGGAAGCTCGTGGCGCTGAGCACCCAGACGTTGCGCGAGAGGCCTTTGGTCTTCGGATCTGCCGTTGGCATGTCCGTACCGGTATCGGAGGAGGTCACACAGGCCACAGTGCGGCTTCAGGGGCCCTCTAGTCCAGTACGGGGACTTGCTCGCCCGGGCCGTCCCACCGATGGTTCGCGCATGTTCGATGATTCCAGTTTGATCGCAGAGATCCTGGCCTCGGCTCCCGTTTCGACCGACGAAGGCGTCGAGATCGGCCGCTCGCGGGAGGGTCGCAAGATATGTGGCTTCATCTTCGGGGACGGGCCGATCCGTGTGAGCCTCATCGCCGGATGCCACTCGGACGAGCCCATCGGTCCGGCGCTCCTACGCAGGCTCGCATGCTACTTCAAGGACTCGGGAACTCATCCTCTGCTCAAACGCTGCGAGTGGTGGATCATACCTCATGCCAACCCGGACGGAGAGGTGGCGAACCACATCTGGGAGCAAGGACTCGCGGGTTCGTTGGCTGGTGCCACAGGAGCAGCCTACGACCCGGTGGCTTTCCTCACGCACATGATGCGGGAGCTTCCGGGCGAGGACGTGGAGTTCTGCTTCCCGAGGGACGTGAATGACCGCGAGACGCGACCCGAGAATCGGGGAATCTACGACTGGTGGCGCTCCGCCGGCTTGCCGTTCGACGTGCACGCGTCACTCCATGGCATGGCCATGTCGGCGGGACCGTTCTTTCTGCTCGACGCGGCGTGGGCCGACCGCTGTGCTCCGCTCAAGGTCCGCTGCGCGACTGAGGCCCAGCGACTCGGATACACGTTGCACGACGTGGAGCGGCACGGCGAGAAGGGTTTCCACCGTCTGGAGCGTGGGTTCGGCACGCGCCCGGACTCCGAGGCCATGCGGGAGCACTTTCTGGGGCTCGGCGACAAGGTCACCGCCGACCGTTTCCGCCCGAGCTCCATGGAAACGGTGAGGTCCTTCGGTGGCGACTGCCTGACGGTTGTCAGCGAGATGCCCCTCTTCATCACACCGGGCGTGGGTGAGACGCTTGGCCCGCCCGATCCGATTCGCGAGGCCTGGTTGGAGCGCCGCAATCGCTGGGTGTCCCTGCTCAGATCGGGAACCGACGACGAGGTCGCCTCAGTCGCGGCGGAGATCGCGACCAGTGGGCTCCAGCCGATGCCGATCCGTGACCAGATGGTGCTTCAGTGGACGTTGGTGGCGGCGGCCATCGACCTGGCGGCGGGTCAGCGTTGAAGTACCTGCGGAAAACAAGAAGCCCGGGACCGCTTTAAAGCGGCCCCGGGCTACAAATCGCCGGGTGGCATTGCCTCCTCCTTCGAGACGTGCCGACCGATCGCTGCGGTTTGGTGACGGCGTCGGCACACCGTGCTTGGCGTCCGCAACGCTTGCGGAGGCCACCCTGGAACCGCGCTGCCTTTCGCTCGTGCCGCGGACGAACCGCGTGCCCTTAGGTGAGGGTCATGAGAGCGGTGCAACGTGCTCTTTTTGGGCGGCGTCCCGAAGCGGCCCACAGGGCGTGGCAGCACTCGCAATCTCGCCCCTGGGCGCCGACTCCGCAAGCGGGCGCACTTGCGCGCCCAGCTCTTCTCGCGAAGGATGCAGGTCCCGGTTGTCGCTGCGACCGGTTCTGGGTCTTTTCTCAAGAGGAATATCATGCGTCACACGTCCGCTCACGTGCTCCCGACCCTGGTGTTTCTCGCGTCCTTCGCGCTTCCCGCCGAGGCTCAACGCAGTCGGGGGAGGGGCGGATCCGGAGACACCCCTCCCGTAGATCTTTCGGACTCGGCCCTCGTGGCCACGATTTCGGTACGCTCCATCGGGCCGGCCGTCATGAGCGGGCGCATTTCAGACATCGCCGTTGCTTCGTCTCCGCGGGTGAGGGGTGGAAGCCTCGGAACTGTCATCTATATCGCCGCGGCGACAGGCGGTGTGTGGAAGTCCACGAGTGGTGGAGTAACCTGGGCACCGATCCTGGACGATGCGGGCGTGGGCTCCATGGGCGCTGTCGCGGTAGCGCCATCCAACTCGGACATCGTCTGGGCGGGCAGCGGTGAGCCGCAGAATATGCGGAGTTCGTCGTACGGAGACGGTGTTTACAGATCCGTCGACGGAGGTGAGTCCTTCCGGCACATGGGCCTGCGCACGTCACAACACGTGGGCCGTATCGTGATCCATCCCGAGAACCCGAACATCGTCTACGTGGCGGCCGTTGGGCCTCTCTGGGCGTCCGGCGGGGAGCGCGGGCTTTTTCGTACCTCCGATGGCGGAGAAACGTGGGAGAACGTCCTCGCGATCGATGAGCATACCGGCGTCACGGATCTGGTCATGGACCCCACGGATCCCAACGTGCTTTATGCGGCTACGCTCCAACGCCAGCGGCGCGCGTACAGCTACATCGGTGGCGGCACCGGTAGTGGGATCCACAAGTCGACGGACGGTGGCGACACCTGGACCGAACTGACTAACGGTCTTCCCACGTCGGACATGGGCCGGATCGGGCTTGCCGTTTCGTTGTCGCAGCCGCGGACGCTGTACGTGGTCGTCGAGGGCAGTGAGCAGGGCGTGTACCGCACCGACGATGGCGGCGATGTATGGCGCATGACGAGTGATATCGCCTCGATTCCGTGGTTCTTCGGCCAGATTCGTGTGGACCCTAACGACCCCGAGGTGGTCTACCACCTGGGCCAGCGCCTACAGCGGTCCGAGGACGGCGGCGTGACCTTCGAACGGGCGGCAAACTCCGTCCTCATCGACGATCTGCTTCCGCTCGAGTATCTCGCGGAGGCGAAGGACTCGGGCGTCCCGTTCCTGTTTCCGGTCGCGCCGACGCTTTCCTTCAGACCCGACGGGTCGCGCTCGAGCGGCACGTCGGCCGACCGCAACTACCGTGCGCCCAACCCGCCTGTGGGGGCGTCCATCTCCTTCTTGATGCCCGAGGTGCCGGGTGATGGCCGGGCGACCCTGGAAATCGTCGGCCGCTCGGGTGATGTGGTCCGGAAGCTCGAGGTGCCAAAGGAAGGTGGCTTACACCATGTGGCTTGGGATCTGCGCGTCGACGCTCCCTACTCGGGGCCTCCAGACCCGGCCGGTGGTTCCAGCGGCCGTGGTGGCGGCGGAGCGCAGGGCGGCGCGCCGGCGGTTCCCGGTATGTATACGGCCCGACTGACCATTCCGGGGGGGCAGGACGGACCGACCGTCCTGGAGCGGCCGTTCCGCGTGATGAAGGACCGGAACGTCACGCTGACCGACGCGGACCTCGAGGAGTTGTTCGACATCCGCATGCGGCATCTGCGGCTGGCCGCGCGGAACCAGATGGCTCTCCGGGCCGCGGACGCGGTCCAGGAACAGGTGAGCCAGGCTACGGATGCCATGGACCAGATCGACGCACCTGAATCGCTGAAGGACCAGGCCGAGGCCGTAGGTGATGATATCCGTGACGTGATCCGCCTGCTGCGTGGCCGAGGTGGTCGTGGCGGTCGTGGAGGAGGAGGAGGAGGTGGCGATGAGGCCGACGAGGGGCCGCGTTCCGTGCAACAGAGACTTCAAACCGCCGCCGGCGTGCATCGGGCCACCGCCATGCCGACACGGCAGGAAATGGATGCCCTGAGGAGTGTGCCGGTCGATCTGGACCGCGAGGTGAAACGAATCAACGAGATTCTGACCGAACGCCTGCCGGCGTTCTTCAACACCTTGGACGATGCCGGTGTCCCCTGGACACTTGGAAGGCCCATTCCAGCAGTCGGAGGTTAGGCCGATGACCACGCTGGATTGGCCTCCGAGTTCATTGACGACCTTACGGCGAGCGGCGTACAATCCACAACCTTGCCTAAAGAATCACCCTTATTGGAGCTCATGATGATGGTACGGGCGACGACGATGGTGGCGTGCCTGGCGCTGCTGGCTCCCTCCTCTCTTTTCGCGCAGGAAGTTGCCGTTCCCACCTCCACCTTCGCGCTCATGAATGCGCGCATCGTGGTCGGTCCGGGCAACGTCATCGAGCGCGGGGCCGTGCTCATCCGAGACGGCCGCATAGAGGACGTGGGCGCGCAAGTCACGGCGCCGGCGGACGCAGTGGAGATCGACCTCACCGGTATGACGGTCTACGCGGGGCTCGTCGAGATGGCGAGCAGCATTGGCTTACCCGCCGTTAGCGATGGCGGCGGCCGCCGGGGAGGAGGCGGGGGTGGCAGGCCGGGACCGCGCAGGCCGAACGATCCGGCCCCACCAGGAATCCAGCCAGCCCGCCTGGCCAGCGATGTGTTCACTCCCGGTGAGTCCGACATGGAGATGCTCCGCCGCGCGGGGATCACCACCGTGGGCCTGGCCTTCCAGGGCGGGCTTTTCCCGGGCCAGACCAGCGCATTGAGCACCGGAGCGGGGCCGATTCAGGCGCAGGTTTTACGCACACCCGTGGCGTTCCAGATCGCCCTGAACGGGACGCGCGGAGGGTACCCCCGCACTCTCATGGGCGCGCTGGCCTACGTGGAGCAGAGCTTCGAGGACACGCGCTACGACATACGGGTGCGCACGGCCTTCGCGAACGATCCAAGGTCCGCTCCACGCCCGACTTTCGACCCCGAGCATCGAGCCCTCGAGCCCGTCGTGAACCAGCAGATGGCAGTGTGGATTGCAGCCTCTCGCGAGCGGGATTTCCGGCGTGTCGCGAGCCTGGCAGAGCGCATCGGTGTGCATGACTTCGTGTTCTTGGGCGGGCAGGAAGGCTACCGTGCCACCGACTTCCTGGTGAGTACCGGTCGTCCGGTCATCGTGAGCTTGAATTACCCCAATCCGAATGAGGTCACCGGGCGGGCGTTGGATTACCACATCGCGCCGATTTCCGGCGACGACGTGCTCGACGAGGAGGCCGACTCGACCGTGGCGCGCGCTCTTCGCGGCAACGCGGCCGCCCTGGCCGGTGCGGGCGTGACGATCGCGCTCTCGAGCCAAGGCGGCGATGTGAGCGAGTTCCGCAAGATGGTGCGCGGCGCGATCGAGGCGGGACTGGACCCCGAGGCGGCGCTCAGGGCCACCACGACCACTCCGGCGGCACTAATGGGAATCGGCGGCGCGGTCGGGACGGTCGAGAGGGGCAAGTTGGCCAACCTGATCGTGACCGACGGAGATCTTTTCGGCGAGGATACCCACGTCCTTCAGGTCTTTGTGGAGGGAGTGCGGTTCGTGTATCCCGTAGAGGAGGACGACGAGGAAGAGGACGAGACGCCACGTCGGGGCAGAGGAAGAAGAGGAGGCGTACGATGAGAACCCCAGTCATGAAGTCGGCGGGCCTGGTGGGAAGCCTGCTTCTTGCCCTGATCGCTCCCCGGGGAGTGGATGCCCAGGACTTGGCGATCACGAACGCCACCATCCTTACGGTCACCAACGGGACCATCGAGAACGGCACGCTGCTGGTGCGCGACGGCAAGATCGCCGAAATCGGCACGAACGTGACGATCCCGAACGGCGTGCAGGTGATCGACGGCACGGGCATGTTCCTGATGCCGGGAATCATCGACGCGCACTCGCATGCCGCGCTGGAAGGTGGCATCAACGAGGGCAGCGAATCGGTGACTCCGGAGGTCAAAGTCCAGGTTCGCAATGACGACCCGACCATCTTCCGGGCGTTGGCCGGCGGCGTGACGGCCGCCCACCTCCTGCACGGAAGCGCCAACACCATCGGCGGGCAGTCCGCGGTGATCAAGATGCGCTGGGGAAAGTCCGCCGAGGAGCTCATGTTCAAGGAGGCGCCGCGCCTCGTGAAGTTCGCGCTGGGAGAGAACGTCACCCGCGCCAGCTCGACGGCGCCCGACTCGCTTCGCCGGTTCCCCAAGTCGCGGATGGGCGTTGAGCACACCCTGCGCTGGTGGTTCACTGAAGCCCAGGGGTACCGTGCAACATGGGCTGCTTTTGAGAGTGACGGGGGCCTGGAGCCCCGGCGCGACCTGAGGCTCGAAGCCCTGGTCGACATCATGGAGGGACGCATCCGTGTCCACGCCCACTCCTACAGGGCGGACGAGATCCTGATGCTCATGCGAGTGGCCGAGGAGTTCGACTTCCGCATCAACACGTTCCAGCACGTGCTCGAGGGCTACAAAGTGGCCGACGAACTCGCGGCGCACGGCGCTCACGCGTCCACGTTCGCCGACAGCTGGGCGTATAAGGTCGAGGCCTTCGACGCGATCCCCTACAACATGGCCATCATGGCGGACCGTGGCGTCGTGGTCAGCGTGAACTCGGATTCGGGTGAGCGCATACGCCGTCTCTATCAGGATGCGGCCATCGGCATGAAGTACGGTGGCATGAGCGAGACCGAGGCGCTCAAGATGATCACGCTCAACCCCGCCATCCAGATTGGTGTGGAGGATTATGTGGGCTCGCTCGAGGTCGGCAAAGATGCCGACCTCGCGATTTTCAATGGCCACCCCTTCGCGCCCGGTTCGCGGGTGGAGAAGACCATCGTGGACGGCATCATCTATTTCGACCGAGACCAGGCTGACACGCTCGAGAAGTTACTGAGGCAACGCATTACTACGGAGGACCAGGGATGAGGTACTCCAACTCCAGATTCGGATTGGGTGCGGCAACCGTAGCGGCCCTGTTGGCGTTCGGAAGCGCGCACACTTCGGCCCAGGCCAAGGTCGGTGTCGAAGGCACGTTCCTAATCCGCGGCGGCACCGTCGTGGTAGGGACCGGTGAACGTCTCGAGGGCACCAGCGTCTTGATCCAAGATGGCCGCATCGCCGCCATCGGAAGCTCGGTGACGGCTCCAGACGGGGCCACGGTCATCGACGCCACCGGCCAGTTTGTGTACGCCGGCATGATCGACTCGTACACGCCCATGGGGCTGGCGGAGATCGGCCGCATCTCGACCATGCAGATGAGCGGTGAGCTCGGGCAGTTCAACCCGCACCTGCGTGCCATGGTGGCGATCAACACGGGCAGTGTGATGCTCGGTATCACGCGCTCGAATGGTGTGACCAGTGCGATCACCGCACCCACCGGCGGTATCATCAGCGGCCAGGCGGCGCTCATCAACATGGATGGGTGGACTTGGGAGGACATGGCCTTGAACGGCAACGCCGGCTACGTCGTGAATTATCCATCTGCCCAGGGTGGCGGGCGGCGCGGTGGTCGTGGGTTCGTGGGCTTCGGCGGGGGTGGAGAGGACCGGGAGGCCCGTGCGCGCGAGCAGCTCGAAGAGCTCAAGCAGGAGATTCGCCTGGCCAGATCCTACCACATCGCTCGCCAGGGCGGCCTCGAGGACGAGGATTTGGTCTACGAGTCGATGCGGCCGCTCGTCAGCCGCGAAGTCCCGGCCATCATGAGGGTCAATAGCCAAGAGGACATCGAGGGCGCGGTTGCCCTCGGTGAGGAGCTCGAAATCAATATCATAATCGCCGGTGGCCGTGACGCCTGGAAGGTTCGCGACCTGCTGGCGGAGAAGAACATTCCGGTCGTGCTCGGCAGTATCCGGTCCACGCCCGGGCAGGGCCTGCCTTACGATGCGGTCTATGCACAGCCCGGGGTTTTGGTCGCGGCGGGCGTGAAGATCGCGTTCTCCACGGGTAGCGCGTCGAACGCGCGGCACGTGCCGTATCATGCCGCGCTGGCAACCGCCTACGGCCTCTCTCCGGAGGACGCTTGGAAGGCATTGACGATCTGGCCCGCGGAGATCTGGCATGTCGACGACGAGATCGGCACCGTCGAAGAGGGCAAGCTGGCCAACCTGTTCGTGGCGGATGGCGACCCACTCGACATCAGAACCAACGTGAGCGAGGTCTTCATCAAGGGCCGAAGGGTGCCCATGGACGACCGGGCCACCCGCCTTTACGAAAAGCACAACGCCAGACCCAAGAACAATCGATAATCGCCGGGGGCTGGACCCCCGATAAGGAGAGCCGGACCATGCGCAAAGTCGTCTCGATTCTCGTGATGTCTCTGGCGTTGGCGGGGGCCGGCCCGGCCTCCGCGCAGCAGGCGGTCGACGAGGACTACACGGCCAAGATCAGGGAATTCACGACGGAGCCGTTCTTCATGACGCCCCTCGTGGATCACCTGCCCGCCTCGAGTGTGGTTCCCACGCCGGCCGACATCCTCGGGCACATCGCCGGTGCGGCCGACGTGCTGAGCTACCCCGAGCAGATCTACGCCTACATGAGGGCGGTGGCGGACGCCTCTCCGCGTGTGAAGGTCTTTTCCATGGGAGAGACGGAGGAAGGCCGCGAGATGATCCTCGTCGTCGTGTCCGACGAGGAGACGATCGCCAACCTCGACGGCTACAAGGCCGTGATGGCCCGCCTCAGCGATCCGCGAATCACCGACGAGACGGCCGCGGCGGAGCTGATCGAGACCGCAAAGCCGATGTACTGGGCCACTGGCGCCATCCATTCTCCGGAGACCGGCTCGCCGGAGATGCTGATGGAGCTGGTCTACAGGCTGGCCGTGAGCGAGGACCCGTTCATCAGG
Source organism: Gemmatimonadota bacterium (assembly GCA_022561145.1). GTDB lineage: Bacteria > Gemmatimonadota > Gemmatimonadetes > Longimicrobiales > Gaopeijiaceae > JACZXQ01. Next base: position 2,116 of record JADFRS010000100.1, on the reverse strand, counting down.
GAGATCCGCGACAATCTCATCTTCATGACCACGCCGGTGATCGAGGTCGACGGGCGCGCCAAGATCGTGGACCTCCACATGGCGCCGCGGAAGGACTCGTTGCTCAACCTTCCGACCCGGCCCCTCTATTGGGGCCAATACGTCGCGCACGATAACAACCGCGACGGTATGGGCCTATCGCTCAAGCTCTCGGAGCACGTGGTCCGCACGTTCCTGGAGTACAACCCGATCGTCTTCCACGACCTGCACGAGTCCGCGTCCCACCTCTACACCTCCACGGGGCGGGGACCGTACAACGCCTGGATCGATCCCATCGTGATCAACGAGTGGAATCGATTGGCCTACAAGGAGGTGAAGGACATGACGGCGTTCGGTGTGCCGGGCGTCTACACACACGATTTCTATGACGGGTGGGCGCCGAACTACATGATGTGGGTCGCTCACACCCACAACTCGATTGCCCGTTTCTACGAGACACAGGGCGCCGGCAGCGGTAAGACCCGCATCATCAATTCGACGGTAGAGCGAGAGTGGCACCGCCCGAGCACACCTCTCGGCCAGGTCGTCTGGTCCATTCGTAACAACGTCAATCTGCAGCAGAGCGCTCTGCTCATCGCGTTGAACGAGGTGGCGAGCAACCGCAGGGAGTTTCTCCAGAACTTCTACCAGAAGAGCGTGCGCTCGGTGGCAAAAGCCAGGACCGAGGGTCCGGCCGCTTATGTGTTCCCGGCGGACGACCCGCGTCTCGCTCAGCAGGCTGGGCTGCTTTCGCTGCTCCAGCAGCATGGGTTCGAGGTGCAACGCGCGGATCGTGATTTCGAGGTCGAGGGGACCGAATACGCCGAGGGCAGCTTCATCGTTCGTATGGACCAGCCCTTTTCGAGGGGCGCCGACATGCTGCTCGACCGCCAGTACTACAACCCGGACGACCCGCGCCCTTACGACGACGTGGGCTGGACGCTGGGTCCGCTCTTCAATGTCGAGACCGTGCGAGTGGAAGACACCGCGGTCCTGGACGAGCGTATGAGCCTCATGACGGAGCCCGTGCGGCCGGAGGGGCGCGTGTGGGGTAGCGGCGACGTCTACTTGATCGACTACAAAGCCGAGAACACCATGGTGGCCTTCCGCTTCGCCTATCCGGAGCTCCAGATGGAGGCGGCAGAGGCGTCGTTCAGGGAAGACGGCCGTGACTTCGGTGCGGGGGCATTCATCATCCCGCGGGAGGGCAACCCGTCGAACCTGAAGCGGATTCTCGAGGCGGCGGCCGAGGAGTTCGGATTCGTCGCTTACGGCTCCGACTTCCCGGACGTAGCAACCCACCCGCTCGCCACCCCGCGCGTGGCAGTCGTGCACACCTGGCAGAGCACGCAGACCGAGGGGTGGCTGCGCCTCGGCCTGGACAAGTTCGGGGTGCCCTTCGACTACATCTCCGTGCACGACGTGCGGGACGATCCCAACCTGATCGACTCGTACGACGTCCTGATCTTCGGGCCCTCCTCGGCCGACGCCCTGTCCGTGGTGCGTGGCCTTACCGGAGACGAGCCGATGCCGTGGAAGGCCAGCGAACTCACGCCGAACATTGGCCGTCAGGCGTCCACGGACGACATGCGCGGTGGGCTCGAACTCCAGGGTGTGCTGAACCTCAAGAGGTTCGTGGAGCAGGGTGGGACCTACGTCGCCATCGGCAACTCCTCCTCGGTGCCCATCTACTTCGGCCTGGCGCAGGGGCTCAGCATCCAGAGCACCCCCGACTTGTGGGCCCGGGGTGGAGTCTTCCGCACCGTAAAGGCTGACGTGCAAAGTCCGATCGGGTACGGCTACGGAGACGAGCTGGGCGTCTACTTCAACACGGCTCCGGTCTTCCGCGTGGGTGGCGGAGGGCGCGGCGGCCGCGGCGGCTTTTTCCGCGGGGCGCGGAACGAGGATCTGGGAGGTCCCGGCAGCACGACGGCCCGTCGGACCGGCCGGGGCGGGCCCGACGAGAAGGACGTGGTGCAGGGCCGGCGCCGAGACCTCGGAGAGGCGGGCGTGGAGGCTTTCCAGGCGGACGACGACGACGACGCGGACGGCGGCCAGGCGCTCGGCGGCCGGGGCGGCCGCGTGTCGACCCGGCACG
>JADFRS010000249.1 GCA_022561145.1 Gemmatimonadota bacterium | reverse complement strand
TCTTCCCCTGCTTCGCCTTGCTGTCGAAGTGGTAGTGTCCGTCGTCTCCTCCGAAGTCGACGCCGCCGGAGGCTGCGAAGACCGATGTGATATCGAAGGGCGGCGCGAGCACAGCGTAAGTGTCGATGGCGCGAATCGTCTGCAAGCCGGCACCCTCGACGTCCTCCACCCTCGCCTCTGACCTCACCCTATAGATCGGTGTCTGTCCGTTGCTCATCACGAAGTCCGAAGTGACGTAGACGTTGGCATTCGTGAGCGCGAACGATTGCGACGGCGGTGGGTCGAGCTCGAGCTCCTCAAGCAAGTCCTCTTCCTCATCGTCTGCGTCAGCGTAGCACTCCGCAACCGCCGTTGAGTCGGTATAGACGAGCGTGTCCGCGCAAAGGTCCGGGTAGAACTCGAAGACCATCGAGTCCGCGTTCGGCGTCGGATTTGCCGCGAAGTAGAGCGCCAGCCCGGACTCGGCCATGTACAGGGCGCGGACGCTCTGGGAGAACCCCTGTGCCGCGCTCATCTCGCCTCGGGACACCCAGTAGCCGCCCGAAGCGAGGACTGTGAGCAGCATGAGGATCAAGACCGCTGACACCAGCGCGCTCCCCTCCTCACTGGATCTATCACGCTCGAGGCGCGTTGGGATCGTACTCATTGTTCCTCTCCGAGGTTACGCAACGGCACCCCCACCGTCGCATCGTAGTCCAACGTCCTGGTATCCCCACCGGACGGGTTGTCCTTGGTAGCAAACGCCTTGATGCGGATCTCCACGAGGGTGTCGAGCTCAGATTGGTTGGTAAGCGCAGACTGCACGGTGCCGTTCTCCAGCACATACTCGAACCCGGAATCAGTGTCGAAGAGACCGGACAACTCCTGTTCGCCGGCCGACGTGATCCGAAAGAGCGCACGGGTTCCAGGCTCGAAAACCGAGGCGCCGAAGCGGTACGTTACTTCACTGTAAGCGATCACCTGAGCGCCGGTATAGGCTTCGGATCCCACATACGAGTAGTAGCCCATGAACCGGCGGTATTGCGGGCTCAAGGTATCGCCCGCTTCTACGAGATTGCCATCCTTGTCGAACTTTTCGGTACGCACCTTGGCGCCGGGGCCCCCGGTGCAGAAGACCGTACTCTCAACATAGAGCGAGTCCTCCCACGGCTGCGGCGAACCGACGTCTTCGATGAACACCCATACGCTGTCCGCGCCGCGGAAACCGAGGCCAGTCTGGTTCTCCGCTGAGTAGAGCGGATCGGTCATGGTCGGCATGTAGATTTCGGCGTCGGGTGCCGGGGGCGGGGGCGGGTCGTCGGGGTCCTTCGACGGCGCAGCCTTGTTCAGGTGGCCGCATACGAGGCCCCACCGGATCGGATAGCGCACGACCACCGAGTCCGTCGAACCCGTAATGACGCCGCCGGCCGGGATCGAACGGAGCTCGCTCGCCACTAGGTCCACCGCTGCCCTGACGTTCCTCTGAAGCGCCATGCGGTCGGCCTGCACGTCGTACAGTGCTCGCTGCGACATCAGGAAGCTTACGGTAGACCCCATGACGATGGCGAACAGGACGAAGGCCACCAACAACTCCACCAGGGTGAAGCCCTTCGCATCGCCCGACTCAGTATCGGCTCGTTCGTCCATCTCTGTCACGTTCGCTCCGCCCGACGCTCTCACGAGCCGCCGGGCTTGAAAATGAACAGCTCGTACTGTTCAGCAGTCGTCTGCGTCAATCCTCCGCCGCTCAGTACGAGGACTCTCTTGATCTCCCTGTTTCCCGTCGCAAGCGAATCCGACATGTCGGAGACCGTCCAATTCACGATGTAGTTGGCTGGGCCGAAGCTCACGGTATCCACGTAGTTACCCACGGCGACGGAGTCAAACGGCAGCACGGAGACGGCATCCAGAACCTGCGCGGCGGCGAGCGCCGAGTTGGTGAGGTCGTCACCCCTGCGGGTCTGCCAAATCGAGATAGTATTGAGGGTCGCCACCGCCAAGATGCCTACCGTGAGGATCACCAGGGCAAAGATCACTTCGATCAGCGTGAAACCGCCTCGTTCAGCGCGGTAATGGCTCGGTGAGCCCGCGTGGGTCATCCGAAACCTCTTGCCAGCAACGCATCGACGAAACACCGCGAGGATCCGCAAACCGTGTGCCACCCGTGGTCCGAGCGATAAACCTCATTCCCGCGTATCGACCGTCGGCGAGAGTCCTCGCCCGGACTCCGCCGCGGCAGATTATTTCGTCCAAAGGATAATGGTGACGGTGCGGCCCTAGCCACTAATTTCTTCGCTGCGAACGGGCTGTCTCGAATCAAAACGGCCTGCGCACGCTAAAGATTCGCTGACGGGGCAGTGTGGGCCGGAGAATCGAGTTCACTCTGAACGGATCGATGTCCGCCGACCGGGAGAACGGAGGCGGGAACGCCAGCGCGAACCGTCGCTCGTTCAGCACGCTCAGGTCGACGCCGAGGTCGCGATACATGTGCACGGTAGGATCGCGGTCATCGTTCCACATCAGGATGAAGCCCTGCTCGAAGTTGCTCTCGTGCTGTTCGATAAACTGGAGCATCCACTCTCGCCGCAGGGCCTGCCGGAAATCTTCCCGTTCTACGCCCTCGAAGGTGGGCGTCTCGGGCCATGCCTCGAGGGCCTCGTACGCGCTCGGATTGTCGAGCTCGAGCCGGGTGTGAAACGGTATGATGGACTCGAAGCCGGCCTTTCGGATGGTGCTGTGATAGATGTCCAGGTAGCCGCCAGGCTCGATCCGGAGGTTCCCTTCCAGATCCGGATCCAGCCTCATGTTCGGCGCTGGAGCGTCCAGAACGGCGAAGCCTCCATCGGCCAACCGCGCCCTCACGAAGTGGAAGAACTCCCGGCTGTACAGCTTCGAGAGGTTGTAGTCCATTACGTACGGGAAATCGAGATAGATCGCGTCGTAGGTTTCCCGAGATTTCCGAATCACTTGAAACGCGTCTCCGAAC
>JADFRS010000099.1 GCA_022561145.1 Gemmatimonadota bacterium | reverse complement strand
TATCCTCTTCGTTCACGAGCGAGTGCTCCCGTTGAGCGCACTCACCTGGGCGGCCGTTGGCAAGGATCCGGGGTTCACCCCGCTGTCTCTCCTGGAGTTTCTGCGGAGAAGAGGGCGACATCGCCCCGAGGACATGGCGCGATTGAACCTGGCCGTTCCGTTCGACCCCGTGGTGAGTAAGGAGTTATGGCTTGGTGCCCTCGCCGAGGCGGAGGCGTTCGCCCGTGCTGGCCCGACCGACGAGGCGGGTTGCCTCTACTACTCTCCCGAACTGGAGAGCTTCAGCGCGCCCGACCGCGAGAGGGACCTTGCCAGCCAGGGGCTGGTCCCGCACTTCGGTGCGCCCGGCGGTGTGCTCCCGCGGGTGGCGGACGTCTGGGCTGCCGAACGGTCAGCTTACCGGCGTGTACCAGATCGGGCTTCGTGTAGAGGCGCTGTTGCATGGCTCGGATTCCTTTCCTTCTGTGCGGCCAAGGGCCTCGGATCCAGTCGGGCATCGCGTCCAGGTGGGATGAGCACGAGCACCGCTCGTCCTTCGCCGCGCTCATGGGCGGCTTCGTAAACGGCCCGACGTTCGTCGATGGACCTCCTGGGTTCGCGCAAGCCGTGTGCGATGGCCTTCAGGGGCATCGAGTTGGACGCCATCGACATCGACAAGGGCAACATCCAGGTGCACTAGCCTCCTGCATGTCCTGACTGACGCAAGAAACAGTCGAGAGGGGCGGCGATCCGGAGTGGGTCGCCGCCCCTCTGTCGTTCACACTCTCCCCTAGCACCCCTATCTTCGCGGCAGATCGTGTGCGTCTCGTCGCCCCGCTCAGAGGACGGGGGATCTCTCGCAACTCCGAGCCATGCACGAACGCCACGCCGCCGGGACCCCTTAAGCGCTCGGCAGGCTCTCGACCAGCTCGACCATGCGCCTTAGGTGCGACGCGTTCGGGAGGCGCCCAATGCCACCGCCCATGTTGTCCACCATGTGCTCCGGGTCGCTGGTGCCCGGGGTCGCCACCGTTACCGCGGGGTGAGCTATCACGAACTTGAGCATGAACTGCGCCCAGGTGTGGGCATCGAACTCCGCCGCCCAATCGGGCACCGGGCGGTCACCGATCCTGGCCCACAGCCGATTCCGTCCAAACGGCAGGTACACCATCACGGCGATCCTCCGCTCCTGCGCCAGCGGAAGGATCGTATCCTCAGCGATCCGGTTGTCGACGGCGTAGTCGATCCCGATGAAGTCGAGGGGCTCGTTGCGCATGACATTCGCGAGATCCGAATAGCGTCGCCGGCTCGTGCTGGTGATCCCGACGTATCGCACCCGACCCGACGACTTGAACTCCTCGACGATCCCGAGCTGCGTGGGTGGGTCCCCCAGATTGTGCACCTGGATGAGGTCGATCACGGGAATGCGGAGGCGCTCGAAGGAGCGCTCGATCTGCGCCCGGGCCGCGGCCGGATCGGCAGAGCCGCCGCGCCTGCCGGCGACGTTGACCTTGGTAGCCCAGAAGATCCGGTCGGCGATCCCAAGCTCGTCGGCGACCTGGCCCGAGACCTCCTCGGAAGCGCCGTAGCCCGCGGCGGTATCGAAGACGCTGGCACCACCCTCCACGAGCGCTCTGAGGACGCCCCGGACCGCGTCGAAGTCCTCGTTCCGCGCGACTCGGGAGAACGTGTTTGCGCCGCCCAAGCCGACGACCGGGATCCGCTCCCCGGAAGACGGGATGGCACGGGTGACGAGCGCCTGGGTCCGGAGCGCCTCCAGGATTCGGGGGTTCAGCGAGAGCGCCGCACCGGCGCCGGCGCTGATGCGCAGCCATTCGCGTCGGGATACCATCATCGTTCCTCGGGTGATCGGCGTATACCGTGGGGTCCCGGCGGCGGCACGGCTTTCTCCCCGTACCAGTCGGGTCTACATCAAGATGACCACCGAGAGGCCTGTTTCGCTGAACACCGTGCGGAGCGCGGCGATCAGCCGGTGCTCGATCCCGCCGTGGACGCCCTCACCGGGAAGATCTCCTTGAACGCCGTCATGAAGCGCTCCATCTCGCCCGATGTCCCGATCGATACGCGAAGATGCTCGAGAAGCGGCGGGAAGGGCCGCCCCACCAAAACGCCATGCGCCCGGAAGTCGGTGCGCACCTCTCGAGGCGGTCGCCCGGTGTGCACCATGAAGAAGTTCGTCTCGGACGGGATGACCGGATAGCCCAGGGTTTCGAGCTCCGCGACGGTCTGCTTCCGAAGCCTCAGCGTGGTTTCGCGAACGCGCTTCTCCGACTCGTTATCGGCGAGCGCCGCCACGCCACCCCATTTGACCAATGCGTTGATGCTACCGGTGCTGAACGGGCGCATGCGTTGGAGGATCTCGGGCCTCGCCACGGCGTAACCGAGGCGCATCCCCGCCATGCCGAAGATCTTGGAGAAGGTGCGAGCGATGATGACCCGCCGACCCTCGAGCACGTAGGGCACGGAGGTGGCGTAGGTGGGATCCTCGACGAAGTGGTGGTACGCCTCGTCGATGAGCACGGGCACGTCGGGCGGAATGCCGTCCAGGAGTTGACGCACCTCGTCGGCCGAGACCGTGCGGCCCGTCGGGTTGTTGGGGTTGCACAGGTAAACGAACCCCACGTCTCGGTAGTTGATCTCGGTGGCGTTCACGATAGCGGGAATATCCTGCCGAAAGTCTTCGAGCAGCGGCAGCTTGATCGCGTCCGCATGGATCCCTGTCGCATGCGAGTAGACCGAACCGTACGATGGATCGACGCCCACGACTTTCTTGCCCGGCGCGAGGAAAGTGACGCCTACAACCTTCAGGATCTCGCCGGAGCCGGCGCCCAGCAGGATGTGGTCACTCGGCACGCCGTGGTGATCCGCGATGACCTCACGGATGTCACCGTCCGGGTACCCGTAACGATTGGAGTACTTGAAGGCCATGTTCATGGCCTCCATCATCGACTCGGACGGCCCGTAGGGGTTCTCGTTGAAGTGGAGCTTGGCGAAGGCGTCGTACTGGTCAACCTCCTGCTCGTACGGCGACGGCAGTCGGTTCACACCCTGCGCCCATAGGTCGGCGCCGGGTTTCAAGCCCAGGTACGCCAGCGCGGTTGTCGCCCCACCCACAAAGTGCCGACGAGAAACGCTCTTGCTCGGATGCATGGCTACCTCCGTTGTGTTGCGGCCCGGCGATCTATACGCACACTGGGACGGCGGCGGCAGGCACGCAATGTTTGCGGTGGCTGGGCCGGGCCGCAGCGCTCATCTCAAACGCACCCGGCGTCCGGAGGTTCTCGCAAGCGTGGTGTTTGTTCTGCCGCTATGGCTTCACCGCAACGAATCGGATCTGAGTCAGCCAAGCCGTCCGCGAGGCGAGTTCGCTCTCCCCGACCGGGAATTTGTTTCGTGAGAACAGATAGGCCAAAATGTCGGCCTTCTGCGTCCGACTCACCCGGGACGGCGCGTCCAGCGGCATGGACACGCGAAGCCGCTCGAAGAGGTCCCCTACGGTGAGGCCGTTCCACTTCCACACGAACTCCCTTCCCTCGAGTGGAGGAGCGATCTCCCCACCCTCGAGTTCGGCACCGTGGCAGGCGGCACATTCGGTGGCGTAAAGTGGCCCTCCTCGTGCGGCCTGCTCTGCGGTGTACACGCCGTCCCACACGGACCTCTCCTGCGCCGCGGCGGGCACCTGCGCGCCGGCCGCGGCGAGGGCCCCAAACGAGGTGATCGCCATAATGGCGCGGCGGGTCGTCTCCTCCATGAGCAGATTGCCCAGCCCTATACTCAGTTGGTGGGCAACTTGTAGGCCCGGTATTCACCCGAGTAGTTGCCGCCGCTCACGGCCACGAGTATGTACTGCTCCCCGTCCACCATATACGTCATGGGCGAACCACTCTGGCGCGCCGGCATGAGCACCGCACCCACCTGCTCTCCGGTCTCCTTGTCGTAGGCACGCAGCATCGCTCCACGCGGGTGCTCCGGCGTCGTCGTCACCTGCGGGTCACCCATGACGACCAGGGTCTTGGTCACCAACAGTCCGACCCCGCTCGTTCCACGTTGTCCCGTCTTGGGAATGTCCATGCCGGCGAGCGCCGGATGGTTGCGGATGTCGTCGGGCGTATCGCCGTGGGGCGTCTGCCACTTGATCTCGCCGTGATCGAGGTCGATGGCCGCCAGAATTCCATACGGCGGCTTCACGAGGGGCAGGCCCTGGACGCTGGTGCCTGGTGCGCGCCGACCGCCCGGCTGCGTCGTGATGGTGCGAGCTCCTCGGCCTTCTGCGTCGGGGTTCTGGCCCGTGCCCGCGGCGTAGGCCATGCGGAACGAAGCTCCCACGGTCCCCAGCAGGTAGTCGATGTCCGAGTGCCCCTCTGGCCCGGGCGCCACCGAGCGCGATCCACCCGGCGAATTCCCGGCCGGGGCGAACACAGTGTGCGTCTCGGGATCGTAACCGCCCCCCGGCCAGTTGGTCGCCGTGCCGTTCTGGATCGCCCCATAGAGCGGCCCGTCCACGCTGCCCACGATGGGCGGGTTGAATGGGGTCGGGTTCCACACGAACCCCTCCAGGATCTCGAGCGCCTCGGCCCTCAACTCGGGCGTGAAGTCGATCAGGTCGTTTGGCACGTCGAGGAAGTTTCGGGCGTAGGGGGCCGGCTTGGTCGGAACGGGCTGCGTGGGGGAGTACCACTCGCCGGGCACGTTGCCCTGAGGAACCGGCCTTTCTTCGATCGGCCATACGGGCTTGCCCGTCTCGCGGTCGAAGACGTAGAGGAGGCCCTGTTTGCTGGGCAGGGCGACCGCCTTGATGTCACGCCCGTCGACCGTGATGTCGGCCAGCAGCGGTGCACAGCAGTTGTCGAAGTTCCAGATGGGGTGGTGCACGAGCTGGAAGTACCAGCGCCGCTCGCCCGTCTCGACGTCCACGGCCACCAGGCTTTCGGCGAACAGGTTGTCGCCCGGCCGGTGTCCCCCGTAGAAGTCCGACGAGGGCGTCTCGATGGGCAAGTAGGCCAGGCCCAGCTCCGCGTCGGCGCTCATCTGCGTCCACACGCCCGTGTTGCCGTTGGTGGCCCAGGAGTCGTTCAGCCAGGTCTCGTTGCCCCATTCGCCCGGCCGGGGGATGGTGTGGAACGTCCACTTGAGCTCGCCCGTGCGTACGTCGTAGCCTCGCACGAGCCCCTTCGTGTTGTTGTGCGTCTCGACCGTCATGCCCTCCCGCATGGACGAGCCGATGATGGCGACGTCGTTCACGACGAGGGGCGTCGAGTGAACGCCGATCTCACCGGTCTCGAGGTCGATCTGCTGATCCCGGCCGTAGAGTGCGCCGACCTTGAGGTCGACGATCCCGTGGGCTCCGAACGACTCGATAGGGCGGCCGGTCTTCGCGTCGAGCGCGACCAACCGGTAGCCGGGCGTGATGAGAAGAACGCGGTCGTCACCCCTTCCATCCGTCCAGTAGGCGAGACCTCGACCCGAGAGCTGCCTGGGCGCGAGGCCGCCCCTGAGGCCTTCGCGAAGGCTATAGACCCACTTCAGCTCGCCGGTCTTGGCGTCCAGCGCGATGGCCGAGCGGCGTGTTCCCGCTGTCGTGTAGAGTACGCCGCCGATCATGAGCGGCGTCCCCTCCAGTTTGAACTCGGGTGTCGGACCGAAGTTGTCGGTCTTGAAGCTCCAGGCCAACTCGAGGTCGTCGAAGTTGGAGGCGTCGATCTGGTCGAGAGGCGAGTACCGGGAGCTGGCCAGGTCGGCGGCGTAGTGCGGCCACTCGCCGTTGGCTGTGCTGGGCCATGTCTGGGCTGAGAGTGGCGATACGAGCAGTGCCAGTCCGCCGAGCAGGAAAGTCAACGACGAGCCGGAACGGAACGCGGGTCGCGACATATGTCACCCCCTTTGGGTTGCGAGAGCGTCACCGGCAAGGCGGTGGCGCGGACGGCAGGTATACTGGGCGGCGCGGGCCCGGTAATCAACAGGGAGGGCGGCCGGGGCCGGGGGCCGCTTCTAGTGTGCCGCTCGGTGTGCGAACTCAGCTGCACCCACCCCCCCGGAAACCGTACGTCCGCAGTAGCCGCACGCCGAGAGCCGCGCCCAGCATCGTGTATAGCAGGCCGTAGATCTCCGGCCCGAGAAAACGCTCGGTGAACGCCTTCACCTCCACGCCGACGCCCTCGTTGCTCTCCGGGTACTCCTGTGCGAGGCGCAAAGCGATAGACGCCATCTGCACCTTGGCCTCGTCCATGGACGTGGAGGGGTTGAGTCGCCCCACAACGGTGTAGCTCGGCCCCTCCGAGCGATCGGTGACCGCAGGGTCGATCTCGAGCGGCAGCCACACCTGCTGGCGTTCGGGGAACGCGAAGCCCTCGGGCATGACCCCGATCACGGTCCGTGTCACCCCGTTGGCCCGCACCGTCTTCCCGAGGATCTCACGGGAGCCCCCGAAGCGGCCCTGCCACAGGTCGTAGCCGATCATGATGACCGGCTCCGCGCCCCTGAAGGAAGGACGGTGGCTTGCAATGTGTACCGATACATGATACGGTTGAAGTGTGATAGAATCGATACGACATCGGGGATTAAGGCGGCTCTTTGAACAGGATGATCCGAGCAAGGTCAGGGCCGATCAGGTAGAGCGAATCAAGATCGTCCTAGCACTTCTGGATGCCGCTGACAGCCCACAAGGGATGAACGCTCCTGGGCTTCGGCTACATCGGCTCAAGGGCCAGTATCGAGGTTTTTGGAGCGTGACCGTCTCGGGAAACTGGCGGATCATTTTCCGCCTTGAAGGCGGCGATGCCTATGACATCGACCTAGTGGACTACCACTAGAAATGAGTGAAGGAGATCAACCATGCCTATGAAGAACCCGCCCCATCCGGGACGCACCATAAAGAATACGTGTCTCGAGCCACTTGAGTTGAGTGTGACGGCCGCGGCCACGCATCTGGGTGTCGCCCGCCACACCCTCTCACGGTTGCTCAACGGTCAGGCGGGTATATCGCCTCAAATGGCGATCAGGCTAGAAATGGCTGGATGGTCCAATGCTGAGACTTGGACCCGGCTGCAGGCGAACTACGAGCTCGCACAGGCTCGGCAGCACGCCGATCAAATCAACGTGAAGCGCTACGAGCCCGTGTGAGGCTGTTACCAACGCCGGTTCGAATGCGTTAGCAGGCGACAGAACCGTAGGTTCGAGCCGAGGCGCCCAAGGTGTGACCCGCGGTGCGGCCACTATGGTGACCGCCGAGCCGACCGGAAGCGAGCCGAAGGCGCGCTGGAGGTCAATCCGGCCGTCCCGACTGATGGAAGCCGCTGAGCGGCAAACAGTTAGCAGATCGGGGGAGTCCCCGCGGTGGGCTTCCCCGATTGGTCAGGCGTTCCACTTCGCGGATCCGAGGCTCTCGACACATCCCAGGGCTCCGGGTAACTATCGGCCCATGAACATCATTTTCTCGCAGAGCGATCGATTTATGGGCTCGCCAGGTAAACCGTTGCCAGGCGTTCGGCCGGAGGTGCGTGCGTTGTAGTACCACAGCCAACCCATGAGGGGATCGACGTCCTGGCAAATCGCCAGGGCGTCTTTTTTTGTTCAAAGGATTTTGCAATGACGACGAACGAAGCAGTTAGGAAGCTCCACATGGTGAGAGGTGAGATCGACGCGGTCGATCGATCTCTGGTGGGGCTCATGGCGGACCGGATCGAGTTGGCCCGCGAGGCACGGCTCCTGAAGGATCAAGGGGAACTGATGTACGAGGATCCTGCCCGCGAGGCGGCCGTGGTCCGGCGGGCGGCCGAGACAGCCAGGGGGCTGGAGCTGGACCCCGAGATCATACGAGACGTGTTCTGGCGCCTCATCGCCCTGTCGAAGTCGGCCCACTCGAGGGACCCGGGAGTGGGCGCCGGATGACCCGCGTCTCCATCCAGGGAGAGGCTGGAGCGTTCAGCCATACGGCGGCCCAGCAGTTGCTCGGTCCGGACATCGAGCTGCATCCCTGCAGGACTTTCGACGAGGCGTTCGAGTCCGTCCTGAGCCACGACGTCGACCGGGCCGTGATCCCGGTGGAGAACGCCTTGGCGGGCCCCGTCGTCGAGTCCCTGGATCTGCTGTGGTCCACGGGCCTCAGGGTCGTGGCCGAGACGCGCGTCCGGATTCGCCTGTGCCTTTCGGCTCCTCCCGGCGTCCATCTGGAGGACGTGCGGTCGGTCGCTTCGCATCCGGTGGCCCTCGAGCAGTGCCGTGGGCTCTTCAAAGCGAACCCCCTCATGGAGAGCGTGGTGGTCTACGACACGGCGGGCAGCATCAGAGACCTCATGCTCGGCAACGCCGACTACGACGCTGCCATCGGATCGCCCCTCGCAGCGGAACTCTACGGCGCAGAGGTGCTGAATGGGGGCGTGGAGGACGACCACAGGAACTACACACGGTTTTTCGAGTTGACCGTGCCGGCGGCCGAGGCGCTGAGGAGCGGGGACTGCGCGGCGGTCGCGGTGGTGGTCCGGAACGAGCCGGGCGGCCTCCATGAGGTGCTTGGAGTGTTCGCCGGCCACGACGTCGACATGACTCAGATTGTCGCCCGTCCCATCAGGGGCGCTCCCTGGCAGTATCGATTCTATATGGAGGTGCGTGCGGACCGGCCCGAGGACCTGACCGAGTGTCTACGGGTGCTCGAGGGCACAGCGGAGGAGACGCGGGTCTTCGGAATCTACTCCAGGTTCGAAGAAGTATTCGCCGAGCACGGGCCTCTTCCCTGACGCCCTCCCGGGTTGCCGTCTACGTCCTAGGCCCTCTATCCTGCTAGCCCCGCCGTGCGGCGGGCCGCACGACCCATCCCTATGAGGACCCCGATATGACGCGCTCCGTCCTGCGAGCTACGGCTCTTACCGCATTCGCCATCTCTGCACTCGGTGCGACCGCGCTGCAAGCCCAGGACCTGCCGAGGCTCGGCTCCGACGACTTCGATCAATGGGAGCGGCTCGGTGCCGCGGTTCTGTCGCCGAACGGCGAGTGGATGGCCGTCTCGATCGGTCGTGTCAGCGACGAAGGCGAGTTGCGGATCCACCGCACGGATTCCGATTCGGTCGTGGTCGTGCCGTTCGGAACGAGTCCGTCGTTCAGCAGCGACGGGCTGTGGCTGACCTACTCGATCGGCGTCTCTCCCGACGAGCGCGATGAGGCCAAGAAGGCAGACCGCCCCGTGCACAACGCGCTGGGTCTTCTGAACCTGCGCACCGGAGAGCAGGCCACGCGGGACGACTTCGAGTCCTCCGCCTTTTCCGACGACGGCCACTATCTGGCCATGCGTCGCTACAAGCCGAAGGACAAGGAAAGCGACGGCGTCGACGTGGTGATCCGCGACCTCGCGAACGGCTCCGACATGAGCTTCGGCAACATCTCCGAGATGGAGTGGCAGGACGAGGGTACGCTGATCGCGCTCGTGACAGACGCGGACGATAAAGTCGGAAACGGCGTGACTCTCTACGACCCCTTCTCGGGACGCATCCGCTCGCTCGACACCGATCAGGCGATCTATCGGAAGCTTTCGTGGCGGGAGGACGCCGCCGACCTTGCCGTCTACAAGACGTTCGAGGACGAAGCGTTCGAGGATACCGCGCACGTGGCACTCGCCTGGCGCGGCCTCGACGGCGATTCACCCACCAGCTTCTCGTTGGACCAACAGACCGACACGTATTTTCCCTCGACCATGCGGATCGTCGAATTCCGCACGCCGTCATGGTCCGAGGACGGTGCCACGCTCTTCGTCGGTATCCAAGAGCGCCGGCCCGCGCCGGAGGACGAGTGTGCGGACGAAGGAGACGAAGAAGCTGAGGACGAGGGCGAAGGAGACGAAGAGGCTGAGGACGAGGGCGAAGAGGCGGCCTGCGACGACGATGAGGACGATCTTCCGGGCGTTGAAGTGTGGCACTCGCGCGATACCGACCCGATCCCGCAGCAGCGGGTGAGAGAGAGCCGGCTCCGGCAGGTGAACTATCTGTCGGCCTGGAGCATGGACCGGGACACCTTCCTGATGCTCGGAGACGAGTTGACTGAACTCACCACGATGGTGGAGGGTGGGCGTCACGTGATCGGCCGCGATGAAACGCCGTACGACAGAGACGCCATGTTCCGGCAGCAATATTCGGATCTGTACGCCATCGACGTTTCGACGAGCGCAAAGACGCTCATCGAGGATCGCGTCACCATCCAGTTCGGTGGAAGCGCGGGCGGGCGCTACGTCCTGTGGTTCGAGGGTGCGCACTACTTTGCCTACGATCTCGAGACCGGTCAGAAGCGCAACATCACGGAGTCCGTTCCGACGACCTTCGTGAACCTGGATGTCACCCCGACGCGGGAGCAGATGCCGCCATTCGGTGTGGCCGGGTGGCTCGAAGACGATGAGGCGGTTCTGCTCAACGACCGCTGGGACGTGTGGGAAGTGCAACTCGACGGCTCGGGTGGACGTGCGCTGACGGCAGGCGCTCCAGACCAGATCCGGTACCGGGTCACCGACATCGACCCGGATGCCGACGCCTTCGACCCCGACGAGCCGCTTTACTACACCACGTACTCCGAATGGACGAAGAAGGCGGGGTACGCCCGGGCCAAGCCGGGCGACGATCCGGAGATGCTCGTCTGGGAGGACAAGTCGTTCGGTGGCTTCCGCGGCCGACTCCAAAAGGCGGAGGAGGCGGACGTGTTCGCCTTCCGCCAGGAGGCCTTCGACGACTCACCGGACTACTTCGTCGCGGGCCCGGACCTGTCCAGTCCGCGACAGGTCACGGCCACGAACCCGTTTCAGTCCGATTTCGCCTGGGGCCGGACCGAGCTCATCGACTACGAGAACGAGTGGGGCCGTAGGCTTCAGGGTGTGCTGACCTACCCGGCCGACTACGACCCGGGCCGCGAGTACCCCATGATCGTCTATCACTACGAGCTGCTTTCGCAGGGCATGCACCAGTATCAGGTCCCCGATCCCACGCAGTACTACAACCAGCAGATCTGGAGCCACAACGGGTACTTCGTGTTCCGGCCCGACATCGTGTATCGGGATCGCCGTCCCGGTCAGTCGAACGTCGAGACGTTGCGCCCCGCTGTCGCCGCGGCGGTTGCTGCAGCTCCGATCGACTCGGAGAAGATCGGCCTCATCGGCCACTCGTGGGGCGGGTACCAGACCGCGTTTTTCGTGACGCAGGACGATCTCTTCACCGCCGCGGTCGCGGGGGCGCCGCTCACGAACCTGATGAGCATGTATCTGTCCTTCTACTGGAACAGCGGGGGCACGGATGCGCGCATCTTCGAGATCAGCCAGGGCCGCATGCAGGTGCCGTGGTGGGAGGACTGGGACGCCTACGAGGCGAATTCCCCCGTCCACAACATCCAGAACATGAACACGCCGCTGCTCGTCGAGTTCGGCAACAACGATGGCGCGGTCGAGTTCAACCAAGGCGTCGAGTTCTACAATGCTGCGCGGCGGGCCGGGAAGGACCTGGTCTTGCTCGTCTACGACGGTGAGAACCACGGGCTCGCCAAGGAGCCGAACCAGCGCGACTACCAGAACCGGATCATGCAGTGGTTCGCTCACTACCTGAAGGGTGAGCCGGCGCCTGATTGGATCTCGACAGGGGTGCCGTACCTCACTCAGAAGGACAGGCTGAAAGTGAAGAAGCCCGTGGGCTGAGCGGCGTTGGTGCATGGCTCCGTGTGGTGACTGCGCTCGAGGGACGCGTTTCCCTTTGCGCTGGGGGCCTTCCTCCATGATTATTCACCCTCTTTTTTGTACCGAAACACTCCCGAGGGGTCTGGAGGCGGTGATGGAGCGGGTTCGAACGATGAGGGTCTCGACGGCGCTGTCCGCGCTCACAATTCTGATTCTGAGCGGTGCGGCGAGTCCGCTGCTCGTCCAGGGACAGAAAGCCGAGGAGTCCGAGGAGGACAGCAAGCCCAAGAACGAGAATCTCCCGCTCGAGGGGAGCGAAGAGGGGCGCCTGATCCTCATCGATCTGGACGTGGGCACCTGGATGTCGGTCGATGTAAGCCCGGACGGTGGCACGATCGTTTTCGACTACCTGGGTGATCTCTTCACCATGCCGATCACCGGTGGGCAGGCGACGCAGTTCACCTCGGGCATGGCGTTCGACGCGCAGCCCCGCTTCAGCCCTGACGGATCGAAGGTGGTGTTCACCTCGGACCGGGACGGCGGCCAGAACATCTGGATGATGTCCCTGGACGGCACGGACACGACCGCGGTGTCGAAGGGAGACGCGAACCGAGCCGAATCCCCGGAGTGGAGCCCGGACGGCAAGTACATCGTGGCGTCGATGGGCATGGGCAAGTTCCGCCTCGGCGGCACGCCCAGGCTTCGGCTCTTCCATGTCGACGGGGGTTCGGGACAAGACCTGATCACCGGGGACAACCCCCCGAAGACGCTGGGAGCGGCCTTCGGGCCCGACCCCCGTTGGGTGTGGTACAGCCAGCGCACGGGCCCGCGCGATTGGGATTACAACGCGCAGTTCCCCCTGTATCGGCTGCGGGTCTACGACCGTGAGAGCGGAACCAGCTACACAAAAGTCTCCCGCTTCGGCGGCGCGATTCGGCCGACGCTGTCGCCCGACGGGCGCTGGTTGGTGTACGGCACACGTCACGACGAGCACACCGGTCTCATGCTGCAGGACCTCGAGACCGGTGACGAGCGCTGGCTCGCCTATCCGGTGCAGCGGGACGACCAGGAGTCGCGCGCAACGCTGGACGCGCTCCCCGGCATGAGCTTCACGCCCGACTCACGCTACGTCGTCGCCTCGTACGGCGGGAAGATCTGGAAGCTGCCGGTATTCGACGACGGCTCGCAGGCCGAGGAGATCCCCTTCCGGGTGACCTTCCAACTCGAGATCGGCCCAAGAGTCGACTTCGACTACCCGGTCAGCGACTCTCCGACCTTCACGGTCAGGCAGATTCGCGACGCCGTACCGTCCCCCGACGGGAGCAAGCTCGCGTTCACGGCGATGGATCGCCTGTACGTTTCGAACTCGGACGGCACGGGAATCGAGCCCGTGACGGACGGAAACGCGTCGGAACACTCGCCCACTTGGTCGCCCGACGGAGCGTGGGTCGCATACTCCGCCTGGCACGCATCCGGACAGGGTCACCTGTACAAGATCCGTGCGGACGGCAGGGGCGACCCCGTCCGGCTGACGGCGAGCTCCGGCATCTACATCACGCCGGCGTGGTCCCCCGACGGGGACCGCATCGTTGCCGTGCGCGGACCCACACAAGCCTTCGCTTTGAGTTCCAGCCGCTTCCCGGCGGGCGCGGCGAACGAGCTCGTGTGGGTGCCCGCAGACGGGGGCGAGGCGACGCTGATCATGCCGATGGAGAACCGGGCCGGACCCCACTTCACGCAGGAGGCGGGACGGATCTACCTCTCCAAATCCCCGGACGAACTCGTTTCGGTGCGCTGGGACGGGACCGACGAGAAAACGCACGTCAAGGTAAGGGGCGAGAAGAGCCCCGGGTCCACAGAGGCGGCCACACCCAACAGCCTGCGCATGGCCCCCAGGGGCGACCTGGCGATGGCGCTCATCCAGAATCACCTCTACACGCTCACGGTCCCGATGGTGGGCGGGGACGCGCCGACCATCAACGTGGGCGACCCCGCCAAGGCGTCCTTCCCGGCCCGCAAGCTAACCAAGTTCGGGGCCGAGTTCCCCGCTTGGAGCTCCGACGGCCGTAAGGTGCACTGGTCCCTCGCGAACGCACACTTCATCTACGACCTCGATGCGGCCAAGGCGTACGAGGACAGTGTAGCCGCTGTGAAGCGCGCCGAAGCGCAAGCCGAAGAGGAAGCCGACGAAGAGGACCCGGAGGAAGAGCAGCCTGAAGAGGGCGAAGAGGAGGACGAGAAGGAGGACGAAGGCTACCAGCCCACCGAGTTCCGAGTGACGATCGCGGTGGATCGGGACCTCCCCGAGGGCACGGCGGTCCTTCGCGGCGCTCGCGTCATCACCATGCGAGACTACGAGGTAATCGAGAACGCGGACGTGGTGGTGACGAACAACCGCATCACCGCGGTGGGGCGTCAGGGATCGGTCGCGGTTCCGGACGGCGCCAGGGTGATCGATGTATCGGGCAAGACCATCGTCCCGGGTTTCATCGATACGCACTCGCACATCCGGCTCGACATCGGCGTGCACCGTGCGGACCAGTGGTCCCTTCTCGCCAACCTGGCGTACGGCGTGACTACGGGGCGGGACCCGCAGACGGGCGTCACGGACGTGCTCACGTATGCGGACCTGGTCCGCGCCGGCCAGGTGCTC
>JADFRS010000098.1 GCA_022561145.1 Gemmatimonadota bacterium | reverse complement strand
CGTCGTCGCTGACCGCTGTCACGAATTCCTCCACCGATGTGATCATGCCGGCCCCATCCCGTATCAGGGCGTTGGACCCCTGGCTGGACGGCGCGCCCAGCGGGCCTGGAACCGCGAAGACATCGCGCCCGAGGTCGAGCGCGTGGCCTACCGTGATGAGGGCGCCGCTACGTGCGGTGGCCTCCACGACCACCACCGCGTCCGCAAGCGCAGCCAGGACTCGGTTCCGCCGCGGAAAGTGATGAGCGCGCGGCGGTTCTCCGGGGAGGAACTCGCTCACCACCAGGCCCGTGCGCAGGATTTGCCGCCCGAGCTTCGCATTGCTCGAGGGACTCAGCACATCCGGGCCGGAGCCCAGGACCGCCACGGTTGCCCCGCCTGCCGCGAGGCACCCCCGGTGGGCGGCACCGTCGATCCCGAGCGCCATTCCACTCACGACCACGACGCCGGCTCGGGCCAGAGAGCCGGCCAGCTCCTCTGCGGTGCGCCTCCCGTAGGCCGTCGACCGACGCGAGCCCACGATCGTCACGGAGCGTCGTTCCAGCAGCGAGGCGTCGCCCCGAAGGAAAATGAACGGCGGCGGATCGTGGAGCTGCCGCAAGCGGTCCGGGTAGGACGCCATCTCCACAGTGACGACATCGATCGCCCGGGCTGCGCAGCTTTGCAGGATCGCCAACGCCTTGCGCCGGACACCGTGGGGATATCCTCCAGCCTTCAGGCGTTGCGGAGGGAGCCCAATAACCGGCGCGAGGGCGGCCACCCCCCCGTCCATGGCTCTGGTGGCGGTGCCGAAGTGCTGGAGCGTGCGTTGGACGGCCACGCAACCGGCGCCCGGCAGAAGACCGAGGGCCAAGAGGTCCACGGCGGACACCGGACCACGGGTGGCCTGAGGCGTCAGGGAGTCCAATCCTCGTCCTCTCCCGGACCACGCTCGGCATCGACGACCTCGCGGGTCTTGCGCCATAGCGCTTCGAGCAAGGAGTCCAAGCCGATGCGTGAAACCGCTGACACCACGAACACTCCCCACGCCTCGGGCGCCTCCGGTGTAGGGGCGTCGTCGCCGGGAGCCAGGAGGTCCGCCTTGCTGAGCACCAGGCAGTGCGGCCGCTGCGCAAGATCGGGCGAGTAGGCTTCCAGCTCCTCTCTGAGCGCAGCGTACTCGGCGTCGGGATCCTCGGTGTCGACCGGAACCATGAGCACGAGCGTGCGTGTCCGCTCGATGTGGCGGAGAAACTGGTGGCCCAAGCCCTTGCCCTCGTGTGCGCCCTCGATGATGCCTGGAATGTCCGCCATCACGAACGAGCGGAAGTCGCTCAACTCCACCACACCGAGGTGGGGCTGCAGCGTCGTGAACGGGTAGTCGGCGACCTTTGGGCGGGCCTCGGTGACCGAGGCGAGCAAAGTGGACTTTCCGGCATTGGGCTCACCGACCAGACCGACATCCGCAATGAGCTTGAGCACCAGTTGAATCCGACGTTCCTCGCCCTCTTCACCCGGCTCCCAGTAGCGCGGCGTCTGCCGCGTCGGGCTCGTGAACCGGGCGTTGCCCCGCCCACGGCGCCCGCCCTTGGCGACCACGACGCGGTCGCCCGGCTCGAGCAGTTCGCCCAGCTCCTCGCCGGTGTCCGCGTCTCGGATGATGGTGCCAGGCGGAACCCGCAATTCGAGGTCGGCGCCACTCTTCCCCGTCTTGTTGTTGCCCTCACCGTGCCGGCCGCGCTCGGCCCGGTAATGCTGTTTGTAGCTGAAATCCATGAGCGTGGCGAGCTGGGCGTCGGCGACCAATATCACGCTTCCGCCATCCCCGCCGTCACCACCCGCGGGGCCTCCTCGCGGCACACCCTTCTCACGCCGCATGGCTTCGGAACCGGAACCACCCACCCCTCCGAAGACGTTGACGATGGCGTGATCGATGAACATTGCTCAAGCCTCGGAGTGCGGTTCCAGCTCGATCTCGGCCCGGAGCTCTCCCACGACCGAGCCGAGCGTGTTCCTGATGAGGGGCTGGGCGAAACTGGACAGAGAGTCGATCTCGTCGACGCCCAGGAGCTCGAGTGCCTCGAGCACGCCGACCAAGGCCACAGTGCTCGCCCGTCTCGCACCGTCTTCAACCTTGATCGCCACGCCCATCCGGCCCTCGACATCGCCCACTGCGTACACACCTTCGGCACCCGACTTGGCGAATATTCGACCCCCGCCCACCTCCATGACGGCGGTACAAAGGCGATCGCTGCCGGCCACCATGAAGGGGTGAGCCGTCATGGCGCTCACGACGCGACCGGCGGGCTCCCCGCGGGCAGCTGCCGTCGCGAAGCGCGCGAAGGACACCGCCAAACGGGACAGTGGAGCGCGGAAGCAAACCACGCCGCACCCGTCTTCACCCGTACCGATCTCTTCTTCGGCCATGCCGCTCCAACGAGCTATCTCGGAATGCATGCGCCGCTGGACGGGATGCTCGTACTCCATGTATCCCGCTGTGGGCCACCCATGATGCACCGCCAGGGCCAGCATGCCGGCATGTTTTCCGGAGCAGCTGTTGTGGATGGATCCGGGAGATTCGCCCGACCTCGCCAGAGCGGCCGCAGCAACCTTGGACATCGGTTCATGCGGGCCGCATTCCAGGTCCGCTTGCGTGAGGCCTGCCTTTCCGAGGATGTCCAAGGCGCCCGCCACGTGCTCCGGCTCGCCGCTATGTGACGCGCAGCAGAGGGCGAGCTCCGCGTCGGTGAGGCCGAACGTGTCCACCACGCCATCCTCCACGAGCGGAAGCGCCTGGAGCGGTTTCACGGCGGACCGGTAGTAGGTCGGGATGTCCGGATCCCCCGCAGAAGCGACCGTGCGGCCATCGGCGACGACGACCGCCACGTGTACCGTATGTGCCGATTCGAGGAGACCGTTACGGGTACACACCACACGGGCAGTCATGATGCGGTGCCTCCGAAGTGGGCCAGCAAGGAGTTTTCGTGTCGGAACAACCTAGCCCAAACCTTGTGCCGTCGGAATGAGCGTGTGGGTCGGAATAGGACCGGCCGGTCCTATTCCCGGTCGGAGCCCCCGGACGTCGCCAGCGCCTCGGAGCCCGAGGAAAGCGCGAACCCCCTCGGCTGCTGAACCAGTTCGGCGGCCCGGAACAGGCTCTGAGGGCCCTCGGATGATCGAAGCAACTCGGCGGCCTCCAACAACTGCACGTCCGAGTCACGTGTCTGCTCGAACCGGCCCGCCGGACCCCAAGCCTGCAATGCGATCTCGCGCTCCAGCTGGTACCGGATGAACCGCTGAGCCTGTCCGAACGTGTCGCGGTCCGTCTCGAGCCCCGCCTTCTCGAGGCGCGTGTAGAACGCCTGGAAATCACCTCTCGCGAGGTCGAAGCCCGGAGCGAGGCCAGGATGGGCCTGGACGTACGCCACGGCGTGGTTGAAGATCTCCGACCTCAAGATGGCCGCCTGCCTGTAGAGGGCCAGCACGGCCTCGGCCTCGGCCCGGGAAAGCGTGTCGGGAACCACCGCCAGGTCCGGCGTGATACCGCCTCCGCCAAAGATCGTGCGGCCGCCCATCGAGTCGAACGTGGGCTGACCCTCGGTGTCGGGGAGCGTGACCGAGCCGCCCGCGAGGCCCATGGCCGCGCCTACTCCAGCCCGGCGAGCCTGTTGTTCCTCATGAGGCTTCTGGATCGAACGGCCCGATGGCGTAAACCAACGCGCCGTCGTGAGGCGGAGCACGTTTCCACCGCTCAGGCGGTACAGCGTCTGAACGGACCCCTTGCCGAAGCTGCGGGCACCGAGCACCAACGCCCTATCGTGATCCTGGAGCGCGCCCGCCACGATCTCCGAGGCGCTCGCGCTGTTCTCGTTGACGAGCACGACGAGCGGAAGGTCTGGAAATCGTTGCGGACGTACTGCGTTGAAGCTCTCGTTCTGGCCGCGGGCACGGCCCCTCGTTTCGACGATCCCTGCTCCGACGTCGAGGAACATGTCGGCGATCGCCACCCCTTGGTCCAACAGGCCGCCGGGATTCTGGCGCAGGTCGAGGATCAGGCCCTGGAGGCCTTCCCGTCCGAGCGAATCCAATGCCTCGCGTACTTCACGGGTGGACGTCTCGCTGAAGAGCTGCAGCGGGATGTAGCCGATGCCGCCCTCGAGCATCGAGGCAAAGGGCACCGAGCGGATCTCGATGACCGCGCGCACGAGTGTGAACGGAATCGGGTCGGCGACCCCAGGGCGACCGATGACAACGTCGATGGAGGTGTCTGGCGTGCCCCGCAGCTGCTCCGCCGCTTCGTCCGTACTCCACCCGAGCGCCGACTCACCACCGATCTCCACGATGTGGTCTCCGGTGCGGATTCCGGCCCGTATGGCCGGCCCACCTGGAATCGGGGTTATCACCGTAATGACATCCTCGCGTGCGCTGATCTCGAGCCCAACACCGCCGTATTCGGCGTCGGCACCGCTCCGGAACCTGAAGGACTCCCACGTCTTGGCGTCGATGAAACTGCTATTCGGGTCGTCGAGCTCTTTCAGCACGCCCTCGACCGCCGAGTCGTACAGCTTGGAACGGTCAACCGGGTCCACGAATCGATCGGCGACGTGATCCACGACCTCCTGGAACAGCCGTATCTGGAGATAGATGTTCTCGTCCTGGCTAACACCTTTTTGGAGAAACCAGCCCCCCGTGACCATGGCGACTGCCAGGACCAGGAAGGGTGCGAGAACCGATCGTCCGTTACGCATTCAACCTCCGTTACCCTCAGAATCGCGGGCGCCATCGTCCGCCGCCCTCTGCAGACTGACTAAACCCCCTCGGTGGAGAATGTTTCGGGGAGTGCCTCCATCAGGACCTCCCGCACCCTCCTGTGTACGGCCGCGGCGTCACCCGAGGCATCGATAAGGTGGGCGCCAGGCTCGCTCAGGGCCAGTTCCAGGTATCCGTCACGCACCGTCCGCAGGAACGCGTCACCCTCACGCTCAATGCGATCTCCCCCGGCGTGGCCATGCCACTGGCGCGCCAGACCGTCCTCGGCCGGAAGATCGAAGACCAGATAGACGTCCGGCCTCAATCCCCCGGTAGCGAAATTATCGAGCTGGCGCACGCGGTCCAAGTCCAAGCCACGCCCGTAACCCTGATATGCGAACGTGGACATCGAATACCTGTCGGCGACGACGAGCTCCCCACGATCCATCGCGGGCCGCACGATCTCCCGGACGAATGCGGCGCGCGAGCCCAAATAGAGCAGCAATTCGGTCTCGGCCGGCACAGCCAGCTCGGGACGGTCCTGCACGATCTCGCGAATCGCCTCTCCGACTTCGGTGCCTCCGGGCTCACGGGCGGCGGTGAAGCGAATTCCCAGTTCGATGAGCCACTGGGTCAGCAATTCGGCCTGGGTAGTCTTACCCGCGCCTTCAACGCCCTCCAATGCTATGAGCCGGCCCTCAGACATCGCTTGCGTTCCCGTCAGTCGTAGTACTCGAGCCCGAGGTGTGTGATCTGCTCTTCGCCACCGAGCCACCGGAGCGTGTTCTTCAGCTTCATTTGCTGAATGAAGAGGTCGTGCTCAGGGTACAGTCCGGGCGCCGTTTGAGGGGCCTTGAAGTAGAAGGAGAGCCACTCCTGGATGCCCTTCATGCCCGCGCGGGAGGCGAGGTCCATGAAAATCGCGAGATCGAGCACGATCGGTGCGGCAAGGATCGAGTCCCGGCAGAGGAAGTCGATCTTGATCTGCATCTTGTATCCCATCCACCCGAAGAGGTCGATGCTGTCCCAGCCCTCCTTGTTGTCGCCGCGGGGCGGATAGTAGTTGATGCGGACTTTGTGGTAGAAATTGCCGTAGAGCTCCGGGTAGAGGTCCGGCTGAAGGATGTGCTCCAGCGCCCCAAGCTTGGACTCCTCCTTGGTCTTGAAGCTCTCGGGATCGTCCAGGACCTCGCCATCGCGGTTACCGAGGATGTTGGTACTGAACCAGCCGTCCAGCCCGAGCATCCTGGCCTTGAGTCCCGGCGCCAGGATCGTCTTGATGAGCGTCTGACCCGTCTTGAAGTCCTTGCCGACGATCGGGACCTCGCGGTCGATCGCCAGCTGCTCCAGAGCCGGAAAGTCTGCGGAAAGGTTGGGGGCACCGTTGGCGTAAGGAACGCCTTCCATCAGAGCAGCGTAGGCATAGAGCATGCTGGGCGCGATGGAATCGTCGTTGTCTGCCATCGCCTTTTCGAACGCGTCGAGCGTCTCGTGTGCGGGCCCCGGCCGCAGGAAGATCTCGGTCGATCCGCACCATACCATCACCAGCCGATCGCAACCGTTCTCTTCCTTGAACCGGCGGATGTCCTCGCGGAGCGCTTCGGCCAACTCCTTCTTGTTGGCCGCAGTCTTCACGTTCGGGCCGTCCAGCCGCTTCACGTATTCGGTGTCGAACACGGCAGGCATGGGCTTCACCGCGGAGAGCTCGTCTTTGATGGGATCTAGATGCTCACGGCTCAGCACGCCGGAGTTCGTAGCGCTCTCATACGCGTTGTCCGGAATGGGATCCCACGCGCCGAAGACCAGTTGATCGAGAGAGGCTATATCCACGAAGTCGCGAATGAGTGGATTGCGACCATCGATGCGCCTGCCGAGCCGGATCGTGTTCATTTGCGTGAGGCTTCCGATAGGCGTCGCCAGCCCGTTCCGCACCGCGATGACACCCGCCACGGTCGTGGTCGCCACCGCCCCCAGTCCAGGGAGGAGTACGCCGAGCCGGCCGGCGGCCGGTCTGATCTCAGGAGTTTCCTTCACCATTTTCCTTTCTGTTTCAGGCATCGCAGGCCCCGGTCAGTCGTCCAGGGGCACACCCGCAGCCCGCTTGTAAACCCAGTAGATTCTATGAAACGCCGTGACGTTCGTCAGGACCGCCACGATCACGATAATGGCGCTCAACACCAGCCCATCCCACATCAGACCGAAGGCCAGCGAGCCCGCTCCCAAGAGCACCACGCGCTCGGCACGCTGCATCAGCCCCACGGAACAGTCGAGCCCCAAGGCCGCGGCTCGCGCCCTCGTGTAGCTGATCATCAGCGAGCCACCCATCGCTAGCATGATCGCGTAGATCATGCCGATGTCCTGAAGGTCGGTCTGGTACTGATTGTACAGCGAGAGCAGGCCGATGTAGACCACGATCTCGCTGATCCTGTCGAGCGTCGAGTCGTAGAACGAGCCGAACTTCGAGGCCAGCCCGCTCAGTCGGGCCACCCGGCCGTCGAAGATGTCGAACGCCCCACCCAATAACACCAGCAGCCCCGCCCATCGTACGTGATCCTGCCCGTACATGAGGCCCGCCACCACCGTGGTCACGAATCCGGCCGTGGTGAGCGCATTGGGATGAACACCGATCTTCACCAAGCGGCGCGTCACCGGATCGACGATCCTGTCGACGAACTCGAGCCCGCTGAGATTCATGGAAGAACCCTACTACCTGTTCGCACCACGCTACAGCGTCACGATTCGGCTCTCGCTCCCCTTATCGATGCCCTCCTGAATGGTTTGGTTCACCTTCAGGATGATCTTTTCGAAATTGGCTTGAGCGGACACCAACACCTGGTAGGTCGTGTTCGTTTGCAGTCGGCCCACGGCATCTTCGTATTCCGTCTTCAACTCGTCGTCCGGCTCCCCACCTGTCCGAAGGGACTCCTCGATTCGCTTCTCGAGGGCCTCCAACTCACTCTTCGACTCGGCTATGGCGCGATCATCATCCGCCGATGCCACAGCCCTCTTCAGCACCTGGTACTCATCGGCCTGGGCCAACGCCCGGCCCAGCTCTGTCGCCATCTCCATCAAGCGCTCCATCCAGCATCACCCCTCGTATTCTATGGTTCATCCGCTATTCGCGCACCGCCATCACCACGCGAGGTCGGCCTGTGAGGTCCTTGCGGACCACGGGCTCGCTGAAGGCCTGCCGTTGCCGAATCAGGCCCGCCACGTCATCCGCCTGGCCATCCCCCACCTCGAGGGCGAGCAGGCCTCCGTCCTTCAGTCGATCCGGTGCTTCCATCACCAGAGCCCGGATCACGTCCAGGCCGTCCGGACCCGCAAACAGCGCACCAGGAGGCTCCCATTCGGTGATCTCCGGCGCCAAGTCCGGCGCGTCACCGTCGGGCACGTACGGCGGGTTCGACACCACCACATCGAAGCGCTCGCCGGGATCGAGCGGCTCGAACAGAGAGCCTGCACGAAGCTCGAGCGCACCGTCCACACCCGCGGCACCGGCGTTTTCGCGGGCGAGGTCCAAGGCCTCCTCACTCGAATCCGTTCCAACCACACGCGCGAAGGCCCCCTCGGTCACCAGCGACAGCGCGATCGCCCCGGTACCCGTGCCGATATCGATCGCGGACATGAGTCCGTCACGGTCCGCCGCCCACGCCAGCACTTCACCTACCAGCGTCTCAGTCTCGGGCCTGGGGATCAAGGCCCGTCGATCGGTCTTCAGTTCCAACTCACGAAAGCCGGTCCGTCCCACAATGTACTGGAGTGGTTCCCGACGCCCACGTCTAAGCAGCAGCGGCTTGAACGTTGCCAGTTCTTCCGCCGCCAGTGGACGGTCGAACTGGAGATAGAGCTCCAGCCGCGCCTTGCCCAACGCCTCGGCAATCAGGTGCTCCGCGTCGAGCCGCCCACTTTCGACACCCTTGCCCGTGAGATAGTCCGCGCTCCAGAGAATCAGGCTGAGTATGGTCCACGGCTCACCGGGAGCCCGGACGCCTATCGCCTCCGGGTCACGCACGGCGGTGGCCCTCAATCGGCGTCACTCTCGAGACGCTCGGCCTGTTCGGCCAGCCGGAGGGCGGACATCAGTTCACCCAGGTCCCCGTCGAGCACCTCGTTCAAACGGTAGAGCGTAAGACCGATTCGGTGGTCGGTCACACGATTCTGTGGGAAGTTGTACGTGCGGATCTTGGCCGACCGATCACCCGTTCCTACCTGGAGCTTTCGCTCTTTCGCCCGCTTGGCCTGTTGCTCCGAGACCTTCAGATCGAGAAGCCGCGCCCTCAGCACCTTCATGGCCTTTGCCCGGTTCTTGTGCTGCGACTTCTCGTCCTGGCACGAGACCACCAGACCCGTCGGCTTGTGCGTGATGCGCACCGCCGAATCAGTCGTATTCACGGACTGTCCGCCGGGACCGGACGAGCGGAACACGTCGATCCGGAGATCCTTCTCCTCGATTTGCACATCGACTTCCTCCGCCTCAGGCAAGACCGCGACCGTAGCGGCGGAGGTATGAACGCGCCCCTGGCTCTCGGTCTCGGGAACGCGCTGCACCCGATGGACGCCAGACTCGAAGCGAAGTTGGCCGTACACGCCCTTCCCGCGCAGCGTGAAAACCACCTCCTTGATCGAGCCGGGGATCCCCTCCGACAAGCTCAAGAGCTCGACTTCCCAGCCGCCTCTTTCCGCCGCCCGCTTGTACATGCGGTACAGGTCCCCGGCGAAGAGTCCGGCCTCGTCTCCGCCCGCACCCGCACGGATTTCCACGACGGCCGTCCTATCCTCGAGGGGGTCCTTCGGGATCAGTAGCTCCCTGGCGTGTACCTCCAGAGTTTCGAGACGACCCTCGAGTATGGCGACCTCCTCCGCAGCCATGACCCGCATCTCGGCATCCTCTGAATCCGAGGCCAACTCTCTCGCACCCTCGAGTTCCCGCACCAGGTCCTGAAGTTCGGAACCGGTGCGGACGATGGGCTCCAGGTGCGCACGCTCGCGCCCCAGATCGCGAAGTCGGTCGGGATTTCGGGAGATTTCCGGATCGGCCAACTCAGCGTCCAACGCGCCAAGCCGTTCGCCAGCTTCGGTGAGGCGCTCCAAGAGTCGTGTGTCGATGGGGTCCTTCATAGTGACCGTGCCCGCCGGACGTCCGGCCGGCTACTTCTCCGCCTTCTCGTACTTCCGCTTGAAGCGTTCCACACGTCCGGCCGTATCGACGAGGCGCTGCTTGCCGGTATAGAACGGATGACAGACGGAGCAGATCTCGACGTGGATCTCATCCTGAGTGGACATCGTGTTGAACGTGTTTCCGCAAGCACAGTGGACAAGCGTTTCTTTGTACTCGGGGTGTATACCGTCTTTCATCGCCAAACTCCGATCTCAACAGAAAACGGGCCACATGGCCCGCGATCGTACTGAAGGTCCGGAAACACGCGCGCGGTCCGCCGGCTCCTCAGCCCGAATAATATAGACGGGCCTCGAAGGCAGTTCAACCGGACCGGGTCAACTCGGACTCGAATCCACGCTTCAGAGCCAAGAGCAGCAGCAGCAGCGCGCTGATCGCTGCGCCACGGCCGACGACATCACCCCATCGTGTGTAGAGCGAGATCACGTCGCTCGTGAGCACAATGGCCGTTCGGACCTCGGCCGAAAACAGTGGGGTCTCACCGTAGATCCGGCCGACGGGATCGACGAAGAGTGAGATGCCGGTGTTGGCCGAGCGAGCGATACCGATCCGATTCTCGATGGCGCGCATGACGAGGTGGGCCGGATGCTGCCACAACGCCGCGGTCTTGGCATACCACACCTCCCTGCCGTACCAGGCATCGTTCGTCAGATTGACCAACAGGTCGACTCCGGCCCGCCGGAATCCGCGAGCTACGTCAGGATAGGACGATTCGTAGCAGATCAACACGCCGAAACGGGCGCCGTTGGCGGTCTCCCCCACGGGCCAGCCGGTACCGCGTCCGTAGGCGCCGAAGAAGTTGAGCTGCTCGAAAAGGAACGGGAGCGGTGTCCGCTCCACCACAGGCACCAACCTGTGCTTGTCGTAACGGTAGTCGGTGAGCCGGCCCTCAGCGTCGAGCATGAAGGCCGAGTTGAACGGGATGAGCGAGCCGTCGTCCCGGTACTGGTGGCCGATGGAGCCGAACACGACCGGAACTCCAGCCATCCTTGCAGCCTCGGCCGCCCGCGCTTGCATGGGCACATCGAGCTCGATCCAGGCGCTCAACGCCACCTCCGGCCATGCCACCAGGTCGACTCCTTGGGTCGGCACGAGCGGCATCAAGGTGGCCAGGGCGATGAGCGTGCTGTCGATGCCTCGGTTTTCCCCCAGCTTGACCTCCTCCGGGATGTTCGGCTGGACGACGGCTACCGTGGCGGCAGGACGAAGCTCGAGTGTGCGGGCCCTCCAAACGCCCCAGCCCATGGGAAGGGTCACGACCAGGGCGAACACGACCGCCCGCCGACGAATGCGGGCGGTGGGCTGAGCATCGCGATAGCCGATCACGAGCTGCGCGAGTAGCCCATTGATGAGCACCAACCAAAACGTGACGCCGAGGGCGCCGACGACCTCGGCGATACCCACCAGCTCCGGATAGCCGGTCAGTGATGTACCCAGCCCCAGCCACGGAAAGGCCAGCTCTCCGGGCATATGCCCACGCAACCATTCGATGGCCGTCCACGCGATAGGCAATGCCAGCCACAGCGGAATCCGCGCGCCATGCAGGAAACGGTGCATGGACCAACCGAACAGGGCTCCCGCGAGGGTCAGGCCCATCACGGTGCCCACGTACGCAAGCGCAGCGAGCTTCGAGAACCAGATCAGGGCGACCAGAATCCAGTAGAGCAGCGCGCCGAAGTAGAGCGCGCACAGTAAGGCGCCCCCGCGCATGGCGGAGAACGCCCCCTCTCGGCCCGCCGGCAAGTCACTCAGCCAAACGGCGAAGGGTACCAGCGCCAAGAATGGAGGGATGAGAAGGTGGAGCGGCGGAAAGCTGATGAGAAGAAGAAACGCGGAGACGGCCGGCAACAGGCGCTCGCCGGCCCGGGGCGTCAGGCCCTTGAACACCCCGATCACACCGGCGACCGCTCCGGTGCCGGGCCAGCGGCAGCCGGGTCGGCGGGATCGCCATCGACCCCATCTCTAGGTATCAGCGTGAGGACCCCCCAGGCCACCGCGATGTGCACCGGCATCGTGAGCGCGATCACAACGCCGTTCACCTGGTCGAAGCGGGGGATCACCTGGAGGACCAGGCCGGCCACGGACAGCGCTGCGGCGGCCATCGCCAGGTGTCGCGCCAGCCGTACACCCCTGCCGAAGGCGGCCACCGGAATCAGCAGGGCCAGCGGCAACGAGAGCGGGCTGAGCTGGAGGACGTTCTCATTGAATTGCAAGACCGTGTGATCGGTGAGGAACCACGAGAGCACCAAGGCCGTGCCGGCGATACCGATCGCCAAGCTCCACACCCCACCCACCAGCGCAAAGCCCCAACGCGCCGGACGGTTACCCACCGCGCCGCCCCGAGCGGCCAGGGCCAGCATCGCAGCCAGGGCCAGCCCGAAGTACAGGTACTCGAAGGCGAAACCAGGCGCGCTCCGCGGGGCCGCCTCGAATTCGAGATCGAACATTCTCCGGCGTGGTCCGAGCAAATCGGTCGATGCGCCGTCGGCCCCGACCACCCGTATGTCCTCGAGATGGTGTTGCAGCCTCAGCGGCAGGAACATCTCCTCCCAAGCACTGATCGGGCGGTCGCCCCCGTGGCCCACGACGAAATGCATGCCCCAGTACGCCCACCGCACGGACTGAAGCACACGCGCCGAGTGCCACCGCAACGTCGTACCGGTCTCCAAGGACGTGGCGGCACGATGGATTTGGCCGTCCAGCACGACGTCGAGCACGTCACGAATCCGAGTCGAGCAGTTGTCCGTGTAGTAGTTGTAGAGGTACGAGCGGTTCGCGTCGGTATCGTTGGCCTGAACGAGCCTCCGTAGCTCCAGGCGTTGCCTCGGGGTGAGGTTGATGTCCTGGACCCAGACGTCGCGCCCGACG
Organism: Gemmatimonadota bacterium; assembly: GCA_022561145.1. Lineage (GTDB taxonomy): Bacteria > Gemmatimonadota > Gemmatimonadetes > Longimicrobiales > Gaopeijiaceae > JACZXQ01. Next base: position 1,587 of record JADFRS010000098.1, on the reverse strand, counting down.
GACTCGTAGAAGTCTATCAAACTCGGGGCGTGGTAGGACTGCAGCTCGTAGAGCATACGCCCGCGTATCAGCCTTGAAAGAAAGCTTTCCTGCTCGAAGTCGAAGACGCCCCAGTTGTAGGCCGCATCCCTTCCTGTGCTTCGATCTCGGATCCAGATGGCGTTGTGGCTCCATCGCTCCCAGATGGCTTGGCCCGGCCCGATGGTGAGAAGAAACACCTCGAGGTTCGAGCCCGGCTCCCGCGCCGCCGGCCCGGCGGGAGCTACCTCCTGGCCCACGACCTGAGTGGGTACCAGCGCCAGGACCAAGCCAACAGCTGCACGCTCCGCCGCTCTCTTGAGCAAGACTAGAGCGCCACCTCGCACTGCTCCCGCGCCGATCGGTAGGCCGCCTCGATCACCCTCATCAGCTCGATCTGTTCGACCGGAAGCGGTATTTCGGAGTGCCCGGAAATCCCGCGCACGTACTCGTCGAGCAGGCGCCGGTAGGCGTTGGTGAAAAGATTTTCCCCGCCGCGGGGCTTGGGCTGGCGGGGGGTGACGTCCATGGGCCGTCCTGCCAACTGCTTGTGCACCTGAAGCGGCGGGAGCGAGCCGGAGCCGGCGGTGCCCATGACCCGGGCGAAATGCTGATCTGCGTCTGCGAACAGACTCCAACTCACGTCTATGTTGAAGGCGATGCCATTCTCAGACACGGCCAACACCGTGGCGGAGTCCTCCACGCCGGCCTCACCCATCCGCATGACGGCGGACACTCTCGTAATCTTCGGATATCCGACCAGCCAGAAGCCCAGGTCGAGCGCCTGCACGCCCAAATCCATGAGGGCCCCGCCGCCCGCCTGATCTAGCTGTTGACGCCACGTGATCCGGCCAAAAGGCATCCGTCGGGTGAGCGAGCTACCGCCGACCGCGAAGACACTACCCAGTTCGCCGCCGGCGACGAAGGCGGCCAGGGCGCCGGCGTCGGGCCTGAAGCGATGACTCAGACCCACCATCAGGCAGCGTCCCGCGTCGCGCGCCGCGCTGATCACGTTGGCGGTCGCCTCGGCGGTCAAGGCCACCGGCCGCTCCACCAGCACGTGCTTGCCTGCGCTGAGCGCCGCGATGGCGAGCTGCTCATGGAGGTGTGTGGGCGTGCAGATGACGACCGCGTCCACATCGGAGTCGGCCAGCAGGTCTTCGTATTCGCCGTAGGCGGCGACCCCGTCGCGGTTCTCGAGCTCCGAGCGGGGACCCATCTCATTCTGCAAGCGCGCGATCAGATCAAACCCGAGATGGCCCCCTTCGACCTGATGGTGGACGACCTCGACGCCACCCACAGCCGCCTCGCCAAGCTCGGCCTCTCACCTTCCGAGGTATCCAAAGGTCGTATTCACCGCTCGTTCACCGTGCGCGATCCCAGCGGCCACACCGTCAAGTTCAACTCCTCCCACGTGTCCGATCAACCCGTCTAGTGCGCCGCGCAGTCGGATATGGCGTGCCAGCGGACCATCCAACATCTCGGTCGAATTGACCTTGCTTGCCAGCTGGCGGCACACTGGGTAGACGGCGCGCGGAGGCTCGAACGTCAGTACATCCTTTCCTCAGT
>JADFRS010000097.1 GCA_022561145.1 Gemmatimonadota bacterium | reverse complement strand
CTACCCGAGCGTCGTGCGAACCTTCAATATCGATCCGCTGGGGATGATCGAGGCTGCCTGGGACGATGACCCGATCGAGGCGCCGAACGGCGCGACCTTTGCACGAACCGCGGGCATCCTCCCGGGATTGCTGGACGAATTGGCGCCCCAACGGGCCGCGGCAAAGCAAGCCGGCGACGACGTCAAGAGCCAGGCGATCAAGATCCTCATGAACTCCTTCTACGGCGTGCTCGGCACTCCTGCCTGCCGGTTCTACAATCCCAAGCTGGCAGGAGCGGTCACCAGCTTTGGCCGCGAGTTTCTGCTTTGGTCGAAGCAGGCTATGGAAGAGAGGGGCTTTCAGGTTGTCTACGGCGACACCGATAGCCTCTTTGTCGAGGCCAAGCTCACCGATCCCGACAAACTCGGCGATCCGGAGCGGGCCCGGAATCAGGGCCTCGAGCTCGCCCGCGACCTCAACCGTTAGCTCGATCTGTACATCAAAAAGACCTGGGACGTCGAGAGCCGGCTCGAGCTCGAATTCGAGCGCCTCTACCTGCGCCTCCTCTTTCCGAAAATGCGGCATGGCGAGGGAGGTGCAATGAAGCGCTACGTCGGCCTTGGAGACAGCGGCGAGGTGCTCTTCACGGGAATGGAAGTCGTGCGCCGTGACTGGACAGACCTCGCGCGCCGGATCCAAAAGGAGCTCTACGACCGCTTTTTTCACGACCAGCCGATCGAGGACCTGTTGCGCGACCGGGTCCAGTGCCTGCGGGCTGGCGAGCTCGATGCGCTCTTGGTCTACCGCAAAGCCCTGCGCAAGGATCTAGCGGACTACACCGCGACGACTCCGCCTCACGTCGCCGCGGCACGCAAGATGAAAGGGCGACCCCCGAGGCGGATCGACTACGTCATCACAACGAACGGCCCAGAGCCGGCGGCCGAGCGAGAATCACCGTTCGACTACGAACACTATGTAGAAAAACAGCTGCGCCCGGTGGCGGAACCGGTTCTCGATCTACTCGGCCTACGGTTCGAGCGTGTGATCGGTGACGAGACCCAGATGGAGCTGTTCTAGCGGGCCAAGACTGACTGCACCAGATTGCAGATCTTCTCCAAGCCGAGGACCGGCTCGGTGAGGAGATGGATCTGCAAGACGCGGCGGCCGCGTTCGACCAGCATCTCGAAATCGCCCAGTGCCTGCGGGATCTCCCGGGTGGCCTTGCCGCCGAGTTGATGGCAGGCCGTGCAGTTCCCCGACTTCAGGAGCCGGACAAGCTGGGCCTGGTGCCTCAGGCCCCGCGAGATACCGTTGCCCTCGTCTCCTGTCCCCGGGAACTGGTCCTCTTCGGGCATGTGGAGCAGCGACAGCCAATAGCCCGCCGGATAATACTCCGCCGCCATCCGTGCGTCGGGCGCCGCCACTGCGGTCAGGTTCAGGGCCGTGCCGGGCGAGGCGTGAAGCTTCTCCGAATCCACCAGGCCATAGCCGCGCACCCACACGTCGTACGTGGCGTCGGGCAGGTCGGGGATCAGGTAACGACCCCGGTCGTCGGTCACCACGATCCTGACGAAGCGCGTCGGAAGGTCCGCCGTCTCCGCGATCACCCAGACGCCGGCCTCCGCTCCGCCCGGCCCTGTCACGACGCCCCCGATGTCGTCGTCGTCCAGAGGGGGTGTCTCGGCGGCGGGCTGGCAGGCGGTGAGCGCGGTCAGGCCGGCGACCGCCCACGGCGCGAAGCGGCCGCCGCCGCGGAAAAGCTGTGCGATCGTCCACGTCCTCATCACAGCCCCCTCGAGCCGGCATTGTGCGATCCGCGGAATCGGCCGCGTGTGTGGCCGCGCAGGTCCCTCGGTTGAGAGAGTACGAGCGGTCGACCGGGCCGGCAAGGCAGGGCATTACCCCGGGGGCTGTGGCCGAGGAGTGGCTGTCAGCCGCCCATGAACCCGACCCTGCCGCGGCTGAGGATGTGTGCCCCTTAGCCTTCCCCTACCCGCATGAGCTTCACCCCCGGAATATCGTCGAAGTCCCGCTCGTTGAGCGTCCACAGTGAGGCGTCCCACGAAATCGCGCATGCCGCGATCGCGAGGTCGATCTCCCGGCCGCGAGGCTTGGCGACCTCGCCGTAGAGGCGCGCGGCGAGAGCCGCCTCGGGTGGACCAAACGGCACTGCGTCCTCCAGGGGGAAAAGCACCTGTTGCGCATGGAGCTCCTCGGGAATCCTGGGACCACGGAGCCATTCGTAAACGACGAGGGTGGGAAGACAGACCCGCTCCCCCTCGGCGAGGACACCGCGAAGTGCGGGCGCCAGGGTGCCTCCGGCGCCCAGCGCCTCGATGAGGAGTGACGTGTCCAGGAGGATCACGAGTCTGGCTCGTCCTCCGGCTCGTCCCCTGGCTCGGGCTCGGGCTCGACTCCTGGCTCGGGCTCGATCTCGGCGACGCAGGGATCGACCGTGGTCCCACGGCCTCCGGCGCGCCGGGACGACCGTACGTCCGCCAACTCCCGTTCCACCTCTTCGCGCGGTCTGTCCGGGATACTGGGGACGACGTCGTCGAAGATGTCGAGCACTTTCTGACGCTCCTCCTCGGAGAGCCGCCCTAGCTCTTCGCCGTAGACTCGTAACGCCTCCCGCACGACGTGGCTCTTCGGCATGGAAAGACGTTGTGCGGCGCGCTCGAGCTGCCGGACGGCGTCTTCATCGAGCGTGAAGGTCATCTTGATCACGGTGTTCCACCGGGTCCGACGCGGGAGAAATGATATGGGGATATGGTAATATGGTATTATGGGGTCAAATCAAGAGCAGAGCAAACAAGCTTGCGCCCACGGCTCACCGCAGCAGGTGGATCGCGAGCCCGAGGTCGAGCCTCGCCAACGGGCTCTTCTTGCGAACCCGGGCTAGAGCCTTCCCCCTCACTCCCCCCGCAGCACCTCCGCCGCTGGCAGCCTCCCGGCCCGCGCAGCTGGAATCAGCGCGGCCAGCCCCGCCGCGCTCAGCAGCAGGAGCGCGGGCCCCACGAAGGCCCAGGGTGCGAGCGCCGAGACCCCGAACAACAGTGAATCGAGAGCGCGAGTCGACAGGGCAGCGCCCACGCTTCCCAGCAGGATCCCGACCCCGGCCAGGATCATTCCCGACCGGACGATGCTCCCGATCAGCGCGCTGGGCTTAGCGCCCAACGCCATCCTCACGCCGATCTCTCTCTTGCTCAGCGCCACGTGGTGCGCGAGCACCGCGTAGATCCCGACCGCTCCAAGCCCCATGGCCAACCCGGCCAGCACGATGAGCCCGTGGCGTTGCGATCGCAGGTAATGGGAGATGGGGACCCCGCTGAGCACTAGCCAGGAGAGCAGCGCTACCGATGCGGCGAAGCCCAGCACCGCCGGCGAGGTCATGGGGCTGTTGGTCACTACGGTCTCGCCCACGAACAGATCAGCGATCCAGGTGCCCGCGAAGGATCCCGCGGCCAAGCCGACCACCAGAGCGAGCCCGGTCCACACGATCCCCTCGACCAGGAGTTGGCCGACAATGCGTCCCCGTCCCGCTCCGAGCGCTGTCCGGACGGCCAGTTCATGCCGCCGTTCGATGGCTCGTCCCAGCAGCAGGTTCCCGACGTTGAGCGCCGTCACCAGCAAGAGCAGAGCAGTGCCCCCCATGAGCAGGTTGGAGCTGCCTGTGCTCGGGATCCCCTCGCCGGTGAGAATGCGGTACGTCACGATCGAAGCGGTCTGGCCCGCGTACCAAAAACGGGCACGCATGGGTGACGTCAGAGCACGGCGCTCGAAGCCCTCGGCGAGATCTCCAAGTGCTCCTTGGCCGGCCAGGCCGCTGGGCAGCATGCGCTCGAGAACCCGCTCGAGCCACCGAGGGGGTCTGTGGCCGCTCATCGGTCCAAGGCCCCTTCCAGTCCGTCCCACAGGGCAATGAGCGAACCTCGCGCCCGCGCCAGTAGCGTTTTCCCTTCGGGAGTCACGCGGACGTAACGGCGAGGCCGCCCCCCGCGTTCTCGTGTGCTCTCGCCGGCGTACGACTCGATGAACCCCTTCTTCTCCATGCGGTCGAGCGTCGTGTAGAGCGCACCGCTGGAGGGGACACGGCCCGCGACGGTTTCAAGCTCGTCCCTGACCGCCAGACCATAAGCGCCCTCGCCCAAGCGCATGATGGACAGCAGGACCATCTGCTCGAACTCGCCCAAGTAGTCTTGGCTCATCGGACGCACGTCCGCAATTCCTGGCGGACGTAGCTGATCGAGACCGCGCAGTCCAAAGCAAGCGGGGCCCCCACCAGCACGAAGCCGTCACCGTTGGGAGAAAATCTCTCGAAGAGGGGGAGATCGCGGACCTGGACCGGGAGCTCCGTGTGCGTCGTGTTGCCGACCTTGAGCGTGGCAACCCCATCGTCCTCGAGCGACGCCTCGGTCTTCACCCGCTCGTTCACCACCACCGAGCTCGTGCCGATGTCGAGCATCGCCGGGTAGGCGTGCCCGTTCAGCTCCACGTCGAGCGTGAGAATGACCCCGTGGAGTAGACGAAGTCGTACGGGATCCGACAACGTCACCCCGTCCCACTCCACCTCCCGGCCGGGTTTCCGAAGGACCAGGCGCCCACCTGGAGCGTCGATCAGAACGTCGAATTGATTGAGAAAGTTCGACCCGAGTATCCCGTCGATGACCGTCCCGTCGTCGGTGGTCAGGGAGGAGTCGTCGACGGTCTGGCTCCCGTAGGTGGAAACCGGAAGGCCTGCAACGGAGAGCTGCGAATCCCCGACCCTCGCCTCACCCTTCTTGGAGAAGACCGTAACCATGTTGGCGGTGCTCACGATGAACTCTAGGGTGCTGCCGTCCTCGATTTCGACCTGAACGGTCAGCTGCCCGCCGTGGACCCGAAGGGGAATCTCCACCAAGTCCGGCACCACGTGCCCCGCCGGCGCATGTCTCCCGTGTCCTTGTCCCACCACCGGTGCTGCCACCATGACAGCCAGTAACACCGCCCCCAACCACTTGAACCGCTTCATCCCACGCATCCTTTTCTCGTGTCTGCGTCGCGGCATGCGGCGCTATCTCACAATGTGACGCTCACAATGTAGGAAAGGTTGCAAGGGAGGTGAAGCCCTCAGCCGGTTTGGGCCCTCCAGCGTTCCAGCAAGCTCACCTCTCCCGCCATCATCGCCTCCATCGACGTGGGGCCGCCCGGGACCTCCGGCCGCATGCGGAATCCGGCCCGCATCTGCGACCGCCGTTCATCATCCTGCTCGGCCCACCATGCCAGGGTGTCTCGGATCGTCTCGTCGAGGGGCCGGTAGGTGAGGCCCGCCTGGCGCGCGCGTGCGCCGCTCGTCTGGTGCAGCCCAGCCGTCTCTCCTGTGGCGGCACTCCAGATCGGGAAGCTCGCGTTCTGATCACCGAGGAAGTCCGCGTCCATCCACGTGAACGTCGCGTCCGAGCCCGAGGCGTCGCGGGCGACGGCGAGCATGGCCTCCATGGTCAACAGATGCTCCGGCCCCACGCCATTGTAGACGCCGCCCACGTCGTCTTCCGCCAGGCGGATCATCCAGCCGGTCAGGTCTCGAGCGTCGATGAACTGGATCGGGTCGGTCGGCGTGCCCGGCACCGCCACCTCGCCACCCTCGGCCACGCGCACGGGCCAGTAGGTCCAGCGGTCGGTCGAGTCGCCGGGCCCGACGATGTAGTGCGGCCGAACGATGGTGGCCGCGGCTCCGTAGATTTCCTGGACCGCCTGCTCGCAGAGCACCTTGAGTGGTCCGTACGTCGCCCCGGTGACCTCTTCTACTGTGTTGTCCTCCATCGTGCCCAGCGTGTAATCCTCGTCGAAGCCGGGTGTCTCGAAGTCGGCGTACGCCGAGACCGAGGAGACGTAGATGTACCGGCCTACGGACCCGTGCAGGAGCTCGGCGGAATCGCGCACGAGGCGGGGTACGAAACCCGAGTTGTCGATGACGACGTCCCACGTCCGCCCCTCCAGCGCCAACAGATCGCCATCGCGATCTCCCTTGAGCTTCTCGACCTCGGGGAAGAGGTGCGTGTTCGTTCGGCCTCGGTTGAAGAGCGTGAGCGTGTGTCCGCGGGACTGCGCGTAGCGAACCATGTGCGGGCCGATGAAGCCCGTGCCGCCGAGGATGAGGATGGACAGCGGGCGGACCTGCTCTTCGGCCGCGTTTGGGGAACACGCGCTCATGCCGAGTCCGAGCGCACTGGCCGCTGCTGCGCCCGTCTTGAGGAACTCCCTTCTGGTTGGCGTCATATCGTAACACTCCTCTTTTTCTAACTGCGTGGGTGGCCAGATGAATGGCTGGATTGGCCGGGTGATGCCATTCTAGACCCCTCCGGTAACAAGCGCATCCTCATCGCCCAGCCGAGGCAGGCTACCAGGCAACCCTCCACTCCAGCTCCGCGTCCTATTACACGTGTAGAAGATGCGTGTGGTCTCTTTGATCGTGCCGGCCCGCGCATCTCATGACCGTTCTTGACGCGTGAGGACCTGGACCATGGCAACACGTACGGCAAATCCGGTGGCGGCGCTTTCGGCCGCATTGATGATGCTTCTGATCGTGCCGGCTGTGTCGGCGCAGGAGTCGGTGGAGCTTCCCGGCAGGGACCGCGCGATCGCGCCGGAGCCCGTGCATGCCTATTCGGTCGGCTCCATTACCGGGGAAGAGTGGGAGACCTTCGGCGAGGTTAGTCGGGTCGCCTTCGATGGCCAAGGCAACCTCTACGTGCTCGACCGGCAGAACTTCCGCGTGGTTGTGGTCGACCCCGAGGGCAACTTTGTCCGTGAGGTCGGCACGGAAGGTGATGGGCCCGGCGAGCTCCGCTTCCCGATGGGGCTCGTGGTCGCCCCGGACGGCGGCATCGCCATCATGGATATGGGCCACCAGGCCTTCGTGGTGTACGACTCGGACGGCGGGTTCGTGAGCAATGCACGCAATGACTTCCAATCGGGGGTCATGGGCGGCGACATTCACTACCATCCGCGTGGCGGAGCGATCGGTACCGCCGCTGGGATCCGCATGACCGTCAACAGTGGCCGGCAGGAGATCAGCGGTGGTGGTAGCGCGCCAGTGAGGTTCGTTCCTTTTGTGGGTGGCGGAGATCCCGAACAGCTCTACGAGGCGTGGCGCCTTCCTAGGGCGGCCCCCAGCGGGGGACGGAGCACCATCTCGACTGGCGGCGGTGGTAGCTTCAGCATGCGCGGAATGTCAGCCGCGCGGGCCTTCGAGCCTGCCCTCTTGACGGGCGTGCTTCCGGATGGCCGCATCGTTCTGGCCGACTCGTCGGCCTACGCACTCAAGCTGATCGGTGGCGAGGGCGGTTTGCAGTCGGTCATCCGGCGACCCATCGCCCCGAGGCCTGTCACGCGCCGGGACGAGGAAGCGGAGAAGGCCCGTCAGCTGGAGAATCTCGAGTCGGGCGAAGGCGGGCGCCCTGTCATCATGATGCAGACCATGGGCGGCGGCGGCGGTGGCACGACGCAGCGCATAGGGGGCGACGCCATGAGCGATATGATGCGTGAGCGCATCGAAGGCATGGTCTTCGCCGATGAGGTCCCGGTGATCGCGGACCTCGCCGTGGACTGGGAGGGCCGCATCTGGGTCGAGCGCACGGGCCGCCGTGTCGGCGAGGACGGACCGACGGATCTGATCACCGCCGACGGCCAGTACCTGGGCACGATCGCGGTCGACGGCATGCGCATCCCGGACGCCTTCGGTCCGGGCGGCCTCCTCGCGTACATCGAGACGGACGAGTTCGACGTTCCGACGATCGTGGTGAAGCGGCTGCCGGACCTGCCGTAGAGAGTTCGACTCCTCAAGCACGCGGGCCTGGCCCTCGCCGCAGAGACACGCGGCGAGGGCCGTCTTCTTGTCCTCCCTATGCCAGGCCCTTTTTCAACCGCTAGTACGAAGGGGGGCATTTCTGTCAATATGTCCCGCATTGCATGTATATGATCGGGATCGTCGACCACCTGCTCCCGACCAAGACAATTGACATCAAAGCATCATCATTATGATGTTCTGATGTATGAGAACTACACTGACGCTCGAAGATGACGTGGCCGTGCGCCTCGAGAGGCTCAGGGGCGAGCGCGGCGAGTCGTTCAAGGCTGTGGTCAACGACACGCTGAGAAGGGGGCTGGATGCGCTCGACCGGCCTGCGGAGGAGCGCCGGCTGTATCGGATCAAGCCGGTTGGTCTCGGTCATTGCCACCTGCCGAATCTCGACAAGACCTCGGCCGTGTTGGCTTACGGGGAGGGTGAGGACCACAAGTGATCCTGGTCGACGCCAACATCCTCGTCTACGCCTGGAACGCGGATGCCCAGCAGCATAGGCCGGCGGCCGCCTGGCTGGAGGATCGACTCAACGGGGTGGCCGGCGTCGGGCTGCCCTGGGCGGCTCTTCTGGCCTTCGTTCGCCTGGTTAGCAATCCACGGATCTTCGACGGCGCCGTGCCCGTCGAGGCGGCTTGGGCCCAGGTCGATGAGTGGCTGGCTCTCCCGAACGTCTTCACGCCGGAGCCCGCTGAGCGCTATCCCGAGATCCTACGGGCGCTCATGCCCGAAGTCCGTCGCTCGGAGCACGTGCCCGGCGCACATCTCGCCGCGATCGCCATCGAGTACGGGCTCACCCTGCACACGACCGATCGGGACTTCGCGCGCTTCACGGGGCTGAAGTGGGAGGATCCGTTGGCGGCCTCTGGTGTAAATAGCTGAATCAGCTAGAATATATCTAGTCGAACTAGCTAGGATGGTGCCCGTGATCTGGAAACTGGAGGATGCGAAGAACCGCTTCAGCGAGGTGGTGCGTATGGCCCGGGACGAGGGCCCACAGTTCGTGACCAAACACGGACGGGAGGCCGTAGTGGTTCTGGGTGTCGAGGAGTACCGAGCACTCGCCGACTCTCCACGTGGACTGTTGGGGATCTTCGCAGACTCGCCGTTCGGCGAAGCCGTCCGTGCCGGCGAGCTCTGTCTAGACCGCAGCGACGATCTCGGTCGCGACGTGGAACTGTGATCGATGGGCTATCTCATCGACACCAACGTACTCTCGGAGGCCGTGAAGAGCGCAGCGGATTCCGGGGTGCGTGAGTGGCTTGGCTCGCTACCAACGACTCGAGGGTTCCTCAGCGTCCTCACTCTCGGTGAGATCAGGCGCGGAGTCGAGCTTCTCCCGCCCGGAAGTCGCAAGGAGCAGCTTCGCGCCTGGCTCGCTCAAGAACTCCCCCAACGCTTCAGCGGACGCATTCTGGACATCGACATGGAGGTGGCTGCAGCGTGGGGTGTGCTCGACGCGGAGGGGCGTCGAATAGGGCGGCCCCTGCCGATCGTGGATGGTCTTCTACTCGCCACCGCGCGATTCCACAACCTGACCTTCGTCACGCGCAACATCCGAGACTGCGGTGATCGGGGCGTGCCCGTGCTGAACCCCTGGAGCGGTGGTGGAGGTTGAGGAGCGAGGCGTAGTTGCACGAGCATGAGCAAGACGTACTCCATGGCGGGATGGCGTATCGGGTTCGGTGTAGGCAACCGCGACCTGATCGCGGCGCTCACCCGGGTCAAGTCCTACCTCGACTACGGAGCGTTCACTCCCATTCAGGTCGCGGCAACCACCGCACTCAATGGCCCGCAGGACTGCGTCGAGGAGCACCGCAGCATCTACAAGGAGCGACGGGATGTGCTGGTGGAGAGCTTCGCCCAAGCAGGGTGGCACATCCCGGCACCGCGCGCTACCATGTTCGCGTGGGCTCCCTTGCCCCCCGCCTTCGTGGAGATGGGGTCGATGAAGTTCAGCAAACTGCTGCTCGAGCACGCCAAGGTGGCCGTGTCTCCGGGCATTGGGTTTGGAGAGCACGGTGAGGGATACGTACGCATCGCACTCGTAGAGAACAAACAGCGGATTCGACAGGCGGCTCGAAACGTTCGTAGGCTCCTGCGTGACCCTGCGGCCTGTCCTGGTTAGGGGACTGACGTGCCTGTTTCGGCGACTACATTTCTTCGGACATTGCGCAAAGAGCGCATCGATTACGGCTGGAAAGGCCTCGTCGAGATCCGTGGCTGGAAGCTCGTCGCGCTTTTCGTGCTCGCCTACCTCGTGCGCGACACCGTGCTCTACATCCTCATCCCGCTCGCCGTGATTGCGGGTTTCAAGAGCTAGAGACGCGTTTTCGGCGCGATCCTACTGCGCCTGCTGCCACTCGTATGCGAATCCGTCGCAGCACGGGTCCGTAAGCACCAGCACCCCTTCGATCGTGATCAAGACCCACTGCTCGGGGAATCCCAGCAGTGGTACCGCGTAGAGGAGCTGGGCGGAGCGCACGGCGGAGCCGGCGTCGGTCTCGGGCACGAACTCGAAGGTCGTCGAGACTTCGCTCTGACCATCCCGCAGCACGTCTATCTGGTTAGGCGCCTTGATCACGAGTGTGCGGGTGAAACCCTCGGTCTCGGGCGTGCGCACTTGTCCGGCGATCCCTCCCGTTGCCTGTATCCAGGTCCAGGTACCGAAGAGCGCTCCGGGGAGCTGCTCGTCGTCGGCTGCCACGGGGTTCGAGCTGCAGGCGGCGACTGCGAGGACCGCGAGCGCCAATAGTGTCGCCTCTATGCGTCTATTCATCGTGATCTCCGTAGGACCGATGGTTCTACGGAGAACGCGTAGCAGGGTTTCCCTGTGACGCTTGGCCAGCGGTTCGGACACCGAGCTAATCGCTGCGCAGGGTCTCGATCGGATCGGTGGTGGCGGCTCGGCGGGCGGGCAAGTAACACGACGCCATTGCGACCGCTCCCAGGACCACGGCCACGGCCGCGGAGGTGGGAGTGTCGGTCGTAGTCAGGCCGAACACGAAGCTCTCGAGGGTCCGAGAGAGCGCATAGGCGCCCCCGAGGCCGAGGGTGATCCCGGCGATTGTCAGTGCCAGTCCGGTCCTGACGATCATGGCCACGCCGCCGCCCGCGCCGAGCGCGATTCGGATGCCGATCTCACGGTGCGTCTGCCCCACGGAGTAGAGCATCGATCCGTAGATGCCACCCGAGGCGAGTAGGATCGCCAGCACGGCGAAGGTCGTGAGGAGCGTATTTTGGAGGCCACGGCATCCGACATCGCTCCGGACGGGAAGGACAACAGGACGGGGGCCGGGCTCATCGATGCGTTCGCCGCCGTAGAGGAGGCGTTGCGAAGACGTTGACCGATCAGCTACCCGGGACTGTCTCGTCGTCCCGGATCTTGGGGGCGATGCCCCAGCCGGTGGCCCCGAGCAGAAGAGCGAACAAGAAGCCCGTGTAGTTCATTACCGCCCACGGAGCGTAGCTGAGCGTTTCGACCCCCAACGTGGCGGCCATGAAGACCCCCGCGGCGCTCCAGGGCACCAAGGGGACGACCACCGTGCCAGAGTCCTCCGTGGTGCGCGAAAGGTTCTTCGCGGCCAGACCCCTGTCACGGTACGCGTCCTTGAACAGCTCGCCCGGCACGATGATCGAGAGGTAGCTGGAGCCGGTCACGACCGCCGTGACCATGAACAGGCGGTCGGCGCGGCGAGGTTGGATCGGCGTTCACGCCGTCAGTGTACCGCCCGGCGAACCAGTTGACCATGCTGCCCTAGAGGCAAAGAAAACCGCCGGCGGGGAGGAACCCCGCCGGCGGCTGCCAAGGTGAGTCTCGGCTTCAGCCGAGCGCTAGAAGGGCGTCACTCTGTTGACGGTGAGCACGCGGTTCATGTCCACGTTCATGGTGACCTCGGTGCCCGTGAGGATCTGTTCCGGATCCAGAAGTCCGCCGTCGTAGAGCGTCTTCGGCGTGAACAGGTCCATCTCGTCAGCGACTGGAATGTAGGACGGCACGAACACCGTAGTGCCGAGATCCCCAGGGTTGATGTTCGGGTTCGCGTCGATCTCCCGAAGCATGATGGGGAGCTTGATGCCCAGGTCCGCCATGCGCCGGCCTTCCAGGAAGAGGATCTCCTGTCGAGCCAGGTGGAAGGCGTGCCATACATCGTCCATGTCCGTGAGTCCGGCCACCACGGCCGGGTCCAACGACGTGGCCGACACGGTCGGCGCCTGAATTGACGCGGGCCGGTCCAACACGAGCCCCGCGATGAAGGGACTGTTTGCGTCGGCCCGTATAACGATCGAGGCATCACGCGGGCGGATGGAAAGGTCCTCGTTGGACCTCGGGTCGTCGTCCTGGAAGGCCACGGTTCCACGCGAGATGGCCATGTTGATGGCATCGACCAGGTGGGCGCGGCCGGCGGCCATGGCCCCAGCCGCCAGATCGATCTCGGCCAGGATCAGGTGCATCTCCTCGGCCTTGGCAAAGGCGATCCCAGCCTCACGGTCCAGGTACTTGGGATCCAGGAAGTCCAGCCGCGGGAGCGGCTGCATCTCCTGTAGGGCTCTGCTGACGAGATAGGAATACGGGCTGTTTGAGAACGACGTTGCGTCGTACTCCTGCTGGATCACGAAGTCGGCGTCCTGTGCCAGCGCGGAGGAGGCGAAGCTCTCAGCCTGCCCAGAGTCTCCTTGCCAACGATAGGCCCGCGCAAGCGCGGCCCGCGACTGCACTGCCAACGCGCCCGCATTGGCAGTCGTGAGATCGGTGATGGCCCGCGTCAGGAGCTCGGATGCGGGCAGCGGCAGGCCGTCCGGTTCCACCGGCACGGCCGTGAAGGTCTCCGCCATGATCAGGTAGGCCATGCCGCGGTAGTAACTCGCCTCCGCGACCTGGTCCGTCGTGGAGTTCTGATCCTCCGGCACGATCACGTCGATGACGAAATCGCTCAACGCCCTGAGGCTCTGAACCGTGTTGTAGATGCCCCCTCCCCCGAAGCTGCTCGTGCTGTTCATGTTCGAGGGAGTGAGGGAGCTGGGATCGTCGAGGGTCTTGCGAAGGCCCGTCCCATGGATCGAGTAGTTGTCGCTCACGTTCTCGGCGGTGACCACAATAGAGCGAATCGTTTGTGCGAATTTGACCCGTAGCCCGGGCAATAGAGACTTCGTGGGTTCTTCCGCCTGGGCCAGATCTTCCACTGTGGTACGCGGGTTTTCGACGCGCGTGGGGTCGAGAAAGTCACAACTGCTGAGGCCGACCAACATGAACAGGCTGACCATTGCAGTCTTCCCGATCCACGGACGAGCCTTAAAGTCTATTCCGCTCATTGTATGATGCTCCTCTTGATAAATCGGATCAGAAGACAACTTCCACCCCCATTTTGAAGGCGCGTGCTGGTGACGCGGTGATGCTGCTCTCGCTGCCAAGCACCAAGCCGCTGCCGCTGAGTCCGTTCAGCTCCGGATCGACCATAACGTTCTTCGACCAGGTCTTGAGGTTGCGGACGCTGCCGAAGACAGTAGCGCGGTCGAACCCGAACTGGTTGGCGAACGTCTCGGGTATGAGGTAGCGCATCGAGATCTCGCGCAGCTTGAACCAGTCACCGTCGTACATGAACGCCGAGATAGCCGAGAAGGAGCTGAAACGCCGTCCCCTTCTCTGGTCGACAGGGAAGCACCTCGGATCCCCGCCCGGGGCATTCCCGGAGCACGTCAGGTTCTCGATGAGTTCGCGACGGTAGATGGCGTTGAACGTCGACCACACGGATCCCCAGTCCATCACCTGATGGCCCGTGGCCCAGTCGGCCATGGCGCTGATGCTCAGGCGGTTGAACAGCGTGATCTGCGTGTTGAAGCTGCCGCCCTTGGTGGGCGTGGGCCTTCCGACTTCGTCCCCGTCGCATCCCGCGTCCGGGGTTCGCACGCCGTCGTCGTCGATTGCAATGGCCAACAGCGGGTCGGAGGCACATATGAACAGGTTCATACTTGCATCGAAGCCGCCGTCACCGTCGGTATCCCGTGGTGTCGTGACCCGCCACGCACCCACAGGCAGCCCCTTTTGCACGCGCTTCCGCGAAGCATCCACGCTGAAGGGCGCGACGCCGCCCATGTCGGTGACCTCGTTGTGGACCGTCGTGAACGTTCCGCCGACCGACCATGCGAGGCTCCGCCTGTTGAGCAAATGGACGTTGAACCCCAACTCGATGCCGCGGTTCGTAATCTCACCCACGTTGCGGAGCTGCGTGCCCTGTCCCGTCACCGGTTGCTCGGGAACGCGGAAGAGCGCGTCGGTCGTGGTCCGCGCCCGGCTCCGGGCCAGCAGATGAGGCCTGGCGTGCCGAACGTAGTGGGCGACGCGTTCTGCGATGGCCTCGTAGAGGGGGACGATGCGCTCCTTGGAGCCCTTGCCCATCACCCGCACCTCGGCGACGTCGAAGCGGATGCTGCCGAGCGCGAGGCCCGTGGGGCCGACGACCTCGGAGACGCGCAGCCCCGCGGCATAGGTCAGCTCCAGCATGGCGCAGTTTCGTGCGGCCAGCGGCCCTGGCGCGTCGGCGGCGCGCAGCAGGGCGACGATGTCCTCGGCGCTCAGCACTTCGGGCAGGGTGCGCCGGGGGCGCCGCGAGCGCAGCCGCTCCGCCGGGTTCGCCGGGAGGTACTCCTCCTCCACGAGGTAGCGGAAGAAGGAGCGCACCGCGGCGGTCTTGCGCGCCGTGGTGGCGTCGGCGTAGCCGCGCTCCCGCAGCGTGAGCGTATAGCGCTCGAGCGTACGTTCGTCGATGGCCGACCAATCGGCACCGCGGTCCGCTGGGGCGACCAGCGCCCCGAATTGCGCGCGGTCCGAGCGGTAGGCGGCCAGCGTGTGGGGCGAGACGCC
>JADFRS010000248.1 GCA_022561145.1 Gemmatimonadota bacterium | reverse complement strand
TACGCTTAGTGGCTGCGGCGATGGCGGCGAGGGCGACCCAGGGGTCGAGCATGGGCGCTGGGGGTTCGTTCAGGTGGTCCCAGAGGAAGAAGCCGTCCCAGCCGTTGTCTTCGGCCTCCCTAGCGAGTTCGGTGAGGCGGTGGATGTCGGCGAAGGCGCCGAAGTTGGGGATGGAGATGCCGTGCTTCATCGTACCGTCCTGCTATTCATGATTCAGGTCCTCAACTTTCATCAATCGCTCTCCTGCCACCGCACCTCGAACAGCCGAACCGGCTCATCGAAACCCTTGAGTGTCGCCTCACCACGGTCGGCGAATAGGAAGTCCTTGCCCTCTGCCAGCTCCCTGACGACGTTGGCAACCAGTATCTCGCTCCCCTTAGCCGTCGCTGTGATACGAGCAGCTCTATTCACCGCCGTCCCGAATAGGTCATCGTCTTCAGCGATGGGCTCACCAGCATTCAGGCCGATGCGCACTATGATGGGCTCCTCCGCCCCCTCGTTGTGCTCCGCGAACGCCCTCTGCATGGCGATGGCGCTCTCCAGCGCCTTGGTCGCGGAGGTGAAGGAGGCCATGAAGCCATCGCCCATCGTCTTCACCTCTGAGCCGCCGTGGGCCTTCAGCGCCTCCCGGACGAGGCGTTCGTGCTCCCGGAGTAGTTCCCTCGCTTTGGCGTCGCCGAGGCGCTGGGTGAGAGCGGTGGAGCCTTCGACGTCGGTGAAGAGGATGGTGCGGAAGCCCGGGGACGGCCCCGCCTTCACAGGTGCCTGCTCCACCTCTACTCCTAGGAACTCCTCCACTGCCCGCATGCCCTCCTCGTGCTCGTAAGCCGCGGGCGAGCCCGGACCTAGCCGTACGACTTGAGCGTTCGGGATGTTGGACGCCAAAACGGCCGAGTGATGGGTCATTCTCGAAAATCTCCTAGATGGCGATGGCTCGATGACGAGGGTGTGTGCAGAAACTTGGGAAAGGAGCGGCGTGACGTCGAACCCGGGAATGTGCCGCCATATGCGCAGGAAGTCCTCCTGCTCTATACTGGCCCGAATATACTGTGCCCACTGGTGTGCCTCTTGCCCCCTCGCCCATCCTAGTGCGGCGTGCGTCCACGACTCGACGGCGAGATCCCAGTCTCTCTCCGCCAGCGCGAGGAGTGCCTGCAAGCGGTCCTGGCCGCCGAAGGCGTCTCGGTTATGGGCTTGCGCCCCCCACAACACGAGGCGGGAGACGCTCTTTGTGTGGCGGGCGGCAAAGGCGATGGCCATTTGCGCGGGACCGTCGAAGGCGAGTAGGTCGAGCCGCTCCAGGCGGAGGCGCCCGACGACCGCTTCCAGGTCGGCCATGAGCGCATCACGCGAGTAGTCTTCTACGCCCCTTTGCGAGCGGCCTTGGCCCCTTGCGTCGAACCGGACGAGCATCCTTGAGGAGGCCAGACGTTCGTACCAGTCCCGCAGCTCTGGAATCTCCCACTCCAAATCGATGTTGCTCCACGTTAGGGGCGGAAAGCATACTAGCGCGGGACCGCGTTCCCCCAGCGTCCAGAACGCGATGCTCACCCCGTCCTTGGTCTTCGCGTACTGGATGCGCGGCTCCACTACCCACCTCCAGCCACAGCGAAAAGCCGCCACTCATCTGGCACGCCCTTGAGGCGACGAGTCCCACGGTCCGTGAACTCCAGGCCCGATCCGGCCACTAGGTCCTTCACCGTGCTTGAGACCAGGACTTCGCCTTCGGCGGCTTCAGCGGCGACACGGGCACCAATGTGCACGGCGATGCCGCCAATGTCTTCGCCCATCACCTCGCACTCACCGGTGTGAAGGCCTGCCCTGATAGCAATGCCTAGCTGTCCAAGGGAGCCGCTGATGGCGCAGGCGCAGCGAATCCCCCGGGCGGGGCCGTCGAACGTGGCCAGGAAGCCGTCCCCGGTGGTCTTGATCTCGCGGCCGCGAAAGAGATCCAGTTCCTTTCGGGCTAGGGTGTAGTAACTATCTAGCAGGTGGTGCCATTGCCGGTCACCCAACTCCGCAGCCTTCTCAGTGGAGCCGACGATGTCCGTGAACAGGACGGTGGCCAGCACCCGGTCCGGCTCCGGCGCGGGGCGGACGCCGGTGAGGAACTCTTGGATCTCGTCGAGAATAGCATCGCTATCGCCGACCCACGGACAGTGATCGATCCCGGGTAGTTCGACGTACTTCGCCCCAGGAATGTGCTCGGCCATGTACCGGGCCCCCTCCACGGGCACGGCCCGCTCTTCCGCGCGGTGCAGGATCAGCGTAGGGACACGAATCGTTGGCAGGACGTGCCTAATGTCGATTTCCACGGCCATACGGAGGATAGCGACCGCAGCGCCGGGGCTGGCGCCGAGACGCTCAAACCGGGCCCACCACTGCTTGAACTGATGGTCTTCGGCGCGGCTGGGGGCGAACATACCCATAGCCATCCCTTGGCCCCAACTCCGCTCCATCGCGTCCAGGAAGGGCTGGCGCTGTTCAGCGGCGAGACCCTGTGCGGGGTGCCTAGCGTACGAGCCGTAGAGCACCAGCGCCGATGTCCGCTCCGGATAAGTGGCGGCGAAGAGCACCGACATGGGGCCGCCCTCGGAGATACCGAACAACGCTGCCCGTTCCGAGCCTACAGCGTCCATCACCGCTCGGACGTCATCCATTCGCTGTTCCAGCGTTGGGAGTTCGTTGAGGGAAACGCGATCCGAGAGCCCAGTACCCCGCTTGTCGAAGGTAATCAGGCGGGAGAAGGAGGCAAGACGGCTGAGCAACCGGGCGAGGGAGGGCTCCTCCCACGCGACCTCCAGGTGGCTAGCGAACCCGGGAACCAACACGAGGTCGAGGGGGCCGTCCCCCACAACCTGGTAGGCGATGTTGACGTCGCCGCTCTTGGCGTACCTGGTTTCTGGCGTCTGCATGGCTGCGCTCTCCCCTGCGCGGGCATTATACCGGATTTCGATGTAGCGGAGGCCTTCAGGCCTCCAGAGCTATCGTGGCGACCTAAAGGTCGCCGCTACATTTGCGCTCTTCCATATGCTTCGTCCAGCAGCTCCACGACGTGGACGACGCGCCCCGGCCGGCGGTCGCGGCGAAGGCCCGCCTCGATCTGCGCCAAGCACCCGGGGTGG
>JADFRS010000096.1 GCA_022561145.1 Gemmatimonadota bacterium | reverse complement strand
GCGAGCCGTACTTCGATGACTGTATCTCCTACGAGGCCGGATCGCTCCGTCAGATGTGGCGCCAGGGACGTGACCTGGCGAAGTGGCGTTTCGATCTGGCGCTCGTCTTTCCTCATTCCATCTCGGCCGCCCTCGTCGCCACCTTCGCCCGGATCCCGACGAGAGTCGGATACTCGGAGCGATGGATCGAGCCGCCCGGGCTCCAGGAAGCTCCCGGGACCACCCTGCGCATGTACCTGAGCAACCCGCTCTCCGAGCTGCTCGAGCCCGGATTCGTGGAAGCGGTTCTTCTCCGTCACTTCCAGCCGCTGTTCGATTCGGATTTCGACCAACTCCTCAGTGCCACCTATCCGAGGGGAATCCGCTTTATCGTAAACGGGCGGCCGCTCCGGCGCTTCGATCGTGACCCGGACCGGGTGCCCGTTCTTCTGAAGATCGGCAGGCAACGGAAAGCGTCCGCTGTCGGGTTCCTCCTTCGGAGCGACGTGCTGCCCGAAGACGAGAGGGGAATCGCCATCAGCACTCTCGGCAAGGTCATCAAGCGCGGATGGGATTGGTTGGGGCTCACACCGGAGGACGCCGACCGCATCTCGGGCGTCCTGGAGGTGCCGGCGCTCGTGGAGGCGCTGACGCTCAACAAGGCGGACTTCGTCCGCGCCGGCCCGCGGGGGGCCAAGTACATGGCGTACCGCAAAGCGCTCCAGGAGGCCGTCGCCGGACAGCTCGGAGCGTGGGGTGACGCGCCGCGCCCTTCGGATCGGCGTCCGCGAAGGGTCCGTGCTCTGGAACGGGATCTCCAATCGGTACTCGCGGGGCTGTCCGACGACTATCCCATCCTGGCGACGTTGGTCGAGCGGCGGCCCGGGGGACAGCATAAGCTGCCGTTCGGGGACCCAGCGCCGGTCGGTACGAAGGCTGTCGCGGTGGGCGGCGCGCTCGAGCTCGAAGACGCGAATGCACGCGACGCCGCGGGTACGGACGGCTCGTCCGAGCCAACCACGTCCGAGCCACGGGACGCTCCTCAGCAGATTGCCGCCGTGGTGACCCCTTCCGGAGGGCGTCGGTCGAAGAAACCCGCCCGGCTGGGTTTGAGTGTGCGGTTCGATAGCCGCCCCGAGGATCCTGCGCTCGGAGTCCTCATCGAGACGACGTTGTGGGTGAACGACGCGCATCCGGCCTTCAAGAGGGCGGCCGCTTCCCGTTCTGAGGGATATCACATCGCCATCACGATGGCGATGACCCTCGCCCCGCTAGCGGTCGAGGCACATGACACTCACACATTCATTAACGCGTTCCTGTCCGCGTGGGGCGAAGCGGGCGGAAACGGGAGGCGAGGCTGATGATGGGGATTCGCGCGGACGCTGTGCGCCGGTTCGAGGGCCGGTTCGCTCTGGTGACGGCCATGGTGCTGGCCATTCCGATGTCTACCTCCGCACAACAGGTGGACCCGTCACTGCTTGCGGGTCTCAGCTACCGCTTCATCGGCCCGGACGGGAACCGCGTGAGCGCTGTCATGGGCGAGCCCGGCAACGACCTCGTGATGTACGTCGGCGCGGCTTCGGGAGGTCTTTGGAAAACCGAGAACGGGGGAGTGAGTTGGCGGCCGATCTTCGACGGCGTCGAAGCGTCGTCCGTGGCGGCGCTGGCCATGGCGCCCTCGGACCCCAACATCATTTGGGTGGGCACCGGCGAGACGTTCATCATCCGGCCCGCGCACGCCATGGGCGACGGGATCTACAGGTCGACGGACGCGGGACGGTCCTGGAACCACGTGGGCCTCGAGAAAACGGGACGCATCGGGCGCATCCGTGTCGATCCGCGAGACTCGGACGTGGTGTTTGCCTGTGCACTCGGGCACACCTACGGCCCCCAGCCCGATCGGGGTGTGTACCGCACCGAGGACGGGGGCGACACGTGGGAGTTGGTCCTGCACGTCAGCGAAGACTCGGGGTGCATCGACCTGGCCATGGACCCGACCAACCCGCGCATTCTGTTCGCCGCCTTCTGGGACATCCACATCAGCACGTGGGGGCTGGACTCGGGCGGGCCTGACAGTGGCGTCTGGCGCTCCATGGACGGGGGCGACACGTGGGAACGGCTCTCGCATGAAGGCCTCGGCTTACCGTCGAACGCCGGCCAGACGATCGGCAAGATCGCCGTCGAGGTGGCGCCCAGCGATCCGGGGCGGGTGTACGTGCTCACCGAGGAGGAGAGCCCACGGTTCTACCGGTCCGACGACTATGGCTCGACGTGGCGGCTGGTTCTCACCAACCACACGATCAACGAGCGTGCCCCCTACTACACACGTATCGGTGTCGACCCCGAGAACGCGGATCGGGTCTACTTCATCTCCGTACGCTTCAGTATGACGCTGGATGGGGGCAGGACGCTCGTACCCAACCCGCCTCGCGGCGGGGGAGACACGCACGATGTATGGATCGATCCGACCAACGCCAAGCGGATCATGGTCGGCGACGACGGGGGAGCGAACGTGAGCTTGGACCACGGGGCATCGTTTCGCCGCGTCAACCTACCGATCGCCCAGATGTATCACGTGGCCGTGGACGACGAGATTCCCTACAACGTGTACGGCAACCGGCAGGACGGGTATTCCTATCGCGGGCCCTCCAACAGCCGCACGGGCTCCATTCCGCTGGGTCTCTGGCAGGATGTGGGTGGCTGCGAGAGCGGCTTCGCCCAGCCCGACCCGACCGACGCGAACATCGTCTGGTCCGGTTGCTACGATGGTGGGCTCGAGCGCTACGACCACCGGACCAAGCAGGCCAGGAACGTTCGCATATGGCCGGAGGCCTCCTACGGATGGGCGCCCGCCGATGTGAAGTACCGGTGGCACTGGAACTTCCCGCTGCACATCTCGCCCCACGACCACAACACGGTCTACGCCGGCAGTCAGTACGTACATCGCACTACCGACGGCGGGCAGAGCTGGGAGGAGATCAGCCCCGACCTCACGCTGAACCTCAAGGACCATCAGCAGAATTCGGGCGGCGTGGCCTTCGACAACCTCATGACCTACGACGGCGCGCTCCTGTTCTCGATTGCGGAGTCGCCCGTGGAGTCGGGGCTCATCTGGGCCGGGACCAACGACGGTCAGGTGCAATTAACGCGGGACGCGGGTGCCACCTGGGTGAACGTTACCGAGAACATCCCGGACCTTCCGCCGTGGGGCACCATCGCCAGTATCGAGCCGTCTCGGCACGCCTCGGGCACGGCCTACATCTCGGTGGATCTCCACCAGATGGGGGACTTCGACCCATACATCTACAAGACCGAAAACTATGGCCGGAGCTGGAAGAAGATCTCTGACGGCATCCCCAGCTCTCCGCACTCGTTCGTGCACGTGACCAAGGAGGATCCCAAGCGGGCCGGCATGCTGTTCGCGGGTACCGACAACTCGGTATGGTTTTCTCTGGACGACGGAGAGCATTGGAACAAGCTGCGGCTCAACATGCCACCGGCTCCCGTATACTGGCTGGTGATCCAGGAGCGATTCGACGATCTGGTGGTGGCCACCTACGGGCGCGGCTTCTACATCATGGACGATATCTCGCCGCTCAGGGCGCTGGACGCCGACGTGCTGGCGTCGGGCAACACGGTCTTCGACATCCTACCGGCTTACCGCTTCCAGGCGGTGCAAGGGATCAAGACGGAGTCGAGCTTCGTGACAGGCCGGAATCCACGTTATGGGGCCGGACTCAACTACTTCCTGGCCGATACCACTCAGCGTGTGCGAATCACGGTCGTAGGCCCGGCGGGCGATACCGTACGCACGCTCGACGGTTCCCGCCGTCGCGGCCTGAACAGAGCTGTATGGGATCTTCGTCATGCTCCATCGCGGCGGGCGAGCCGGCGCACGCGGCCGCCGGACCGACCCTGGGTCGAGCTCGGCGCCGACGGAACGCGGAACCTGCGCACATGGGACCTGGACCTCAATCCCGGCCAGCGTGGGCCACTCGTGGTGCCGGGACTGTACGAGGTGCGCGTGTCGATCGGCGATGAGGTTGTGAGCAAGACGGTCGAGGTTCTGAAGGATCCGTACTCCGCCGGGACCATGGCCGACATCCGCACACAAGTTGCCCTCTCGCTGAGGATGCGTGATCAACTCAACGATATGGTGGACTTCGTCGATCGGCTCGAGTGGGCAAGGAAGCAGCTCGAGGACGTCCAGGGAGCGCTTGCGCGTGACAGCAGTGCGAGTGAGATCGTGACCGAGGCGCGGCGGGCGGAAGAGTTGGCGGTAGAGGTAGAAGGCGCCTTCTTCGATGTCCAGCTCACGGGTGCCCGTGAGGACGCCTTCCGTGCTCCCATGCGGCTGTACGGACGTTTCAGCGCGTTGGCCACGGATGTCGGCGCGAGCAGCGCGGACTTTCCACCGACCACGCAGCAGGTGGCCGTCCACGATGTTCTCACGGAGCGGTTGCAGGCCGCGATGGCGCGTGCCGAGGCCTTTTTCGCCGATGAGTTGGACAGGCTGAACGAGATGCTGAGCGAGCTCGGTCGGCCGCAAATCGTGTCGGATCTTCCTTGATGGCGGGGAGGCCCTGCGATCGATACCATGTGGCGTCCAAGGGCGCCTCAACCACTCGAGAGAATCTGACATGACACGCACCCGCATCCTGATCCTGGGCGCCGCAGGGCGCGACTTCCACGTGTTCAACGCGCGCTATAGGGGCAATCAGGACGTCGAGGTGGTGGGATTCACGGCTCAGCAGATCCCCAACATCGAGGACCGCCGCTACCCGGCGGCGATCGCGGGCGAGGACCTCTATCCAAACGGGATCCAGATCCATCCCGAGGATGAGTTGGAGCGACTGATTGGGGAGCTTCGCGTCGATCGGTGCGTTATGGCCTACTCGGACGTCTCGCACGAGTACGTGGGGCACCTGGCCAGCCGCGTAAACGCAACAGGCGCGGACTTCGAGCTTCCGAATAGCGCGGCCACCATGCTGGAGTCCAAGCTGCCCGTCGTTGCGGTCTGCGCGGCGCGTACCGGGGTGGGGAAGAGTCAGACGAGCCGGGCCGTGGCCAACGTGCTCCGGGAGGCGGGCCTCGAGGTCGGCGTCGTGAGGCACCCGATGCCGTATGGTGACCTGCTCGCTCAGCGCATGCAGCGGTTCGCGACGGTGGAAGACCTCGTGGAGCAGGACGTCACCATCGAGGAGCGCGAGGAGTACGAGCCGCACATCGCGAATGGCTCCGTGGTGTTCGCCGGGGTGGATTACCACGCGATCCTGGAGGCGGTCGAGGCGGAGGCCGACGTGATTCTGTGGGACGGCGGCAACAACGACACCGCGTTCTTCAAGCCCAACGTGTACATCACGCTGGTCGATCCGCACCGCCCCGGGCACGAGCTGCTCTACTACCCGGGTGAGACGAACCTCAGGCTCGCGGACGTCGTGATCATCAACAAGGTGCGCACGGCCAAGCCCGAGGATGTGGCCACCGTGAAGGCCAATATCGCGGCGGTGAATCCGGGCGCCATGGTCATCGAGGCAGCCTCACCGATTCGGCCCGACGACCCCTCGATCTTCGCGGGCAAGAAGGTCCTCGCCGTGGAAGACGGCCCCACGTGCACGCACGGCGGCATGGCCTACGGCGCGGCGGTCATCGGAGCGCGCGAAGCCGGTGCCAGCGAGATCGTCGATCCTCGGCCGTTCCTGGTGGGCGAGCTCAAGGCGACGTTCGAGAAGTATCCGGATGTGGGGCCGATCCTCCCTGCCATGGGCTATGGAGACCAGCAGATCGCCGATCTCGAGGCGACCATCCAGAACGCCGTGGACGGCGGGGTCGAGGCGGTGGCGATCGGCACGCCGATCGACCTTTCCGGCTTGGTGAAGATCTCTGTGCCGCATACCCGCGTGCGCTACGAGCTGGAGCCGATCGGCAAGCCCGACCTGTGGGACGCGCTCGCACCGATGTTGCCCGAGGGGGCTGGGATAAGAACATGAGGCAGGCCGTCCGATCGGTGGTATCAGCAGGGTCACGGATGGTTTCTGAGGATCAGTCGTCCCGGCCATCTGTTTCTTCAGGATCCCACTCGAACCGTTCCCGATCGATACGCCCTGATTCGGTGAACTCCACACCCTCGTCCTCCAGCAGGGCACGCTGGATCTGCGCCGTGTGGTGAATGGGTGAGGTGGAGATCCGTCCCGAGCCGCTGATCACGCGCCACCACGGCAACTCCAGATCGTCCGGAGTGAGCGACAGCGCCCCACCCACCGCCCGCGCCGAGCGCGGCCGGCCGAGTAGGGCGGCCACTGCACCATAGCTGAGCACTCGGCCACGCGGGATCTCGGCCACGAGAGCGTAGACCTGTCGCTGGAACGGTGTCATCGGGCCGCTTATGTTGCCGTGGTTCGGGCGGGCGCTCGCGAATGGAGACTCCCAGTCGTGGGCACCACCACACTATCCCGCACGGGGGCGGCCAGCCAGCACGGTCCGAAGTCCCCGTGGTCGAGAGCTGCTGATGGCACACACCCACGCCGGGCACACCCACGCCCTTGGCGACTCCCCGGGGGGGCTCGTCCAGCGGACCGCCCAGTCGAGCAAGCTCAGGATCGTGCTGGTCATGACCGCGGCTTTCATGGTCGCGGAGATCGTGGGTGGGGTTCTCTCCAACTCGTTGGCCCTGCTCGCGGACGCCGGCCACATGTTCACCGACGTAGGGGCGCTGGCTCTTTCCATGTTCGCGATGAGGCTGGCCCAACGGCCGCCGAGCCGCGAGCGCACGTTTGGGTATGTACGCCTGGAGATTCTTGCCGCGCTGGTGAATGGCGCCGCGCTGTTGGTGATCAGCGGCCTCATCGCCTGGGAGGCCTGGAAACGCTTGAATGTGCCGCAGGAGGTGGACGGGCCCGTGATGCTCACTGTGGCGGTCGTGGGCTTGGGAGTGAACGTCGTGGGAGCTTTCATGCTCCACTCCCACTCCGACTCCAACCTGAACATGCGTGGGGCCTACCTGCACGTGTTGGGCGACCTGCTGGGCTCGGTGGGGGCCATCGCGGCCGGCTTGATCATTCTGTTCACGGGCTGGATGCCGGCCGACCCGATCATCTCGGTGTTCATTGCGTTGTTGATCCTGGCGGGAGCCTGGCGCCTGGTCCGTGAGGCGGCCGAGGTCCTCCTGGAGATGGCGCCCCGCCACATCGACATGGAGAAGGTTGAGAAAGACCTCGCGACCATTCCGGAGCTGCACGACATCCACGATCTGCACGTGTGGACGCTCACGAGCGGGTTCGTCGCGCTGAGCGGCCACGGGGTGATCGACGATCCTGCCCACCACCAGGTGGTGCTCGACGAGATCCGGACGCGCATAGAGCGGCATGGGATATCCCACATCACATTCCAACTGGAGCCCCGCCGGCTGCATCAGATCACGACTCCCTCCAAGGAGGAGGTCGGGTGAGCGTAGGAGCCCTTCTGGCGGCGGTACTCGTAACCCAGGTGGCGCCGGGTCCGGCTTCCGCGTGCGATGCGTTCGGTGGGCCGAGGGCACCGAGCCGCGACATCTACTGCGTCGAGCTGGTGCGAAGCCCCACTGTGGCGGCGGGTGAGGGCATCCTCGAGCTCGCCCTGCCCGGATCGCCGTTCGGGCTGGGGGTTCTGCGAGACGGCCGCCTGACCTTCGAGGCCCGCCTGACGCTCTCAGACCTACCCGACCCGTCGACGCTCGGTGACTACACGGCTTATGTCGCGTGGGTGGCGCCGCCCGTCATGTTCCCGATGCGGAAGCTCGGGGAGGTGAGTAACGGC
This sequence comes from Gemmatimonadota bacterium, assembly GCA_022561145.1. Lineage (GTDB taxonomy): Bacteria > Gemmatimonadota > Gemmatimonadetes > Longimicrobiales > Gaopeijiaceae > JACZXQ01. The sequence continues at coordinate 7,338 of JADFRS010000096.1, read as the reverse complement.
ACGAACACGCTTCCGGCCATCGACCTGAACAAATTCATGGTGCTCATCTCCGCCGAACGGTCGGCCGGCGTTGAGGAGAGAGAAGGTCGGATCGTGCTTCGTGCCCTGTCGCCCTCGACGCGAATGCGGCCCGCCGATCTCATGGAGTACATGGTGGCGGGGCCCGGTCTCGACCAGGACGCGCGGCGGGCGGAGGGTGACCCTTGGCCGCGGCACCCCATACCAGCCCAGGTCTCCATGCTGCCTTCGCTCATGGATCTCTCACCGGACGCGCTCCCCTACCTTCCGTCGGTGACGGATCCGTCATTATTGCCGGAGGCCCGCCCCCGTGAGGTTGTCGATCTGGAGGACGGCGACACCCTGAGGCTCACCGCGGGCATGGTTCGCCGTGAGCTGGCCGGCCGCTCCTTCGTGATGTTCGCGTTCAACGAGCAGATCCCGGGCCCGCTCCTGCGCGTGCCGCAGCACGCGACGATCACGGTGCTGCTGGAGAACCGAATCGACTGGCCGCTCATGGTGCATTGGCACGGCATCCGCATCGAAAACCGCTACGACGGCACGCCGGTCACGCAGGACGCGGTGCCACCTGGTGGCGCGTTCGAGTACAGGGTGTTCTTCAGAGACGCCGGCATCTACTGGTACCACCCCCACGTCCGGACGGATGTCACGCTGGACCTCGGCCTGTACGGCAACATGCGCGTGCTGTCCGAACGCGAGGATTTCTACGGACCGGCCCACCGCGAGGAGATCCTCACGCTCGACGACATCCTGGTGGCTGAAGACGGCCTCATGCCGTACGGCGCGGAGGTGGCCACGCACGCGCTCATGGGCCGCTTCGGCAATGTCTTTCTTGTGAACGGTGAGCCGGAGTGGACCACCGAGGCGGCCCGCGGTGAGGTGATCCGCTTCTTCTTCACCAACGTCTCGAGCACGCGTACCTACAACCTCTCGTTCAGTGGCGCGCCCATGAAGCTGGTGGGCTCCGACGTGGGCAACTTCGAGCGGGAGGAGTGGGTGGAGAGCGTGGTGATCGCTCCGGCGGAACGCTATGTGGTCCACGTGCGCTTTCCGGAAGCCGGCGACTACCCGCTCGTCAACGACGTCCAGGGTATCGATCACCTCTATGGAACGTACTTCTCGGAGAGTGACACCCTGGGGGTCGTCAGGGTGACGGCCGCGGCGCTGGGGGAGGATCTGTCGGATTCCTTCGAGGAGCTACGCGAAGATCACGCGACCATCGAGGAGATCGAGCGCTACCGCCCACACTTCGACCGGCCGGTCGACCACGAGCTCGAACTCACCATGGAGGCGCCGGGGCTTCCGAGACTCGTGCAACGCCTGATGCAGCTCGACTCCGTTTATTTCAGCCCGCTGGAGTGGTCCGGCACGATGCCCATGATGAACTGGGCCGCCACGGCTTCGGACGTGCGATGGATCCTGCGCGATCCTCGCACCGGCGCCGAGAACATGGACATCGACTGGTCGTTTTCGGTGGGGGATGTGGTGAAGCTCCGCTTGCACAATCAGCGGCGGGTTCTGCACGCCATGCAGCATCCGATCCATCTGCATGGCCAGCGGTTTCTGTTGCTGGAGATGAACGGCGTCCCCAACCGTAACCGAGTGTGGAAGGACACGCTGATGTTGCCTGTGGGCGCCACGGCCGACATCCTACTCGAGTTATCCAACCCTGGTCTTTGGATGCTGCACTGCCATATAGCAGAGCATTTGGAGGCCGGCATGATGATGGTGTTCAACGTTCGGTGACAGGCGCGCCGGTCCGGCGCCGCGAGGGAGCAATACTATGAGACGATTCATCCTTGTTCTGGCGATGCTCGGCCTGGTCCTTCCGGGCACGGTGGCCGGCCAGCTCGCCACCGAGCTGTCGAGCCAGGTTCGCGACCGATACGTGAAGGTGTCCGCGTCCGCCTACGTCCTTCGCAACGTGACGCTGATCGACGGCACCGGCGGCCCGGCCCGGGCGAACCAGTCGGTGGTGATCGAAGAAGGTCGTATCACACAGATCGGCTCGCAGGTCGATATTCCGCCCGATGCGGAGATGCTGAACCTTTCGGGCCACACATTGATCCCAGGTATGGTTGGGCTCCACGACCACCTCTTCTACATGGCCGCGGGTGGGCGGGCAGCCCCGCTCATGTTCAGTGGGCCGCGGCTCTACCTGGGCGCAGGGGTGACCACCGTGCGCACCACCGGAAGCCAGGCGCCGTATGCCGAGCTGAACCTCAAGGCGGAGATCGACGCAGGGAGGGTGCCGGGCCCGCGCATCCACATCACCGCGCCCTACATCACGGGTGGTCAGGGCAATACCACCATGACACTGCTGAACTCACCCGAGCAGGCGCGCCGCTTCGTGGCGTACTGGGGCGAGGAGGGTGCGACCTGGCTCAAGGCCTACACCAACATCCGGCGGGTTGAATTGAAGGCCGCGATCGAGGAGGCCCACGCCCGGGGCATGAAGGTCACGGGGCACATCTGCTCGATCAGCTTCATGGAGGCGGTGGATCTGGGGATCGACAACATCGAGCACGGACTGCTGACCAACTCGGACTATCATCCCGACAAGGAGCCGGACCGGTGTCCCAGAAACAACCTGGCGGTCGTGGGCGCCATCGACGTGAGCGGGCCCGAGGTCGCCGCCACCTTCCGCAAAATGATCGATGCGGGCGTGGCCATGACGTCGACGCTCGCCGTCTATGAGTTGTTCGTCCCGAACCGCCCCACCAAGGATCCGCGCGCTCTGGAGGCCATGTCCGACGACGTGCGCGAGGTCTATCTGGCCGACCGCGAGCGCATCGACAACTCCGCCAATTCGCGCTATACGCCCGCCATCCTCCAGAACGCCATGGCGTACGAGCGGCGCTTCGTGGAGATGGGCGGTCTGTTGGCTGCCGGTGTGGATCCCACCGGGAACGGCGGAGCGCTTCCGGGCTACGGCGATCAACGCAACGTGGAGCTTCTTTCCGAGGCGGGGTTCTCGATCGAAGAGGTCGTGCAGATCGTGAGCCTGAACGGTGCCAAGATCCTCGGCGTGGACGATGAGTTGGGCAGCATCGAGGTCGGCAAGATCGCCGACATGGTTCTGCTGCGGGGTGATCTCACACAGAATCCGGCGATCATCAAGAACACGGTGACGGTTTTCAAGGACGGCGTGGGATACGATTCGCGCACGATGCTCCAGGAGGTGCGGGGCTTGGTGGGGATCAGGTGATGGGCAGGGTCATCGTTGCCCTCGTCATAGGCGTCGGCCTCGCTCTTCCGGGGCGGACGGTGGGGCAGCAGTCCGCGGAAGAGGCGGTGATCGCCGTGGTCGAGGCCCTTTTCGAGGGCATGGCGTCGGGGGACACCGAGGCGCTGCGGGCCATCATGCTTCCGCAGAGCCAGCTCTTGGCGATGGGTGACAACGGTCCGCGATGGAGTACCGGAGCCAGCTTTGCTGAGGCCTTTGCGGGGCGGGACGTGGCCCTGATCGAGCGCATGTGGAACCCGACGGTATTGATCGACGGACCCATCGCCTCTTTATGGACGCCCTACGATCTCTATATCGGTGACCGTTGGAGCCACTGCGGCACGGATGCGGTCCAGTTGGTGCTGACCGACCATGGGTGGAGGGTGGCGTTCCTCATCTACACGTCCAGGCAGCCGCCCGACTGTGAGCGCCATCCGGAGGGTCCGCCCGGCGCAGGGTGACCTCCGCATCGATCGAGCGGCTGCATGAGCATGTGTGCCGCATCGAGGGTGAGCGCCATCCCCAGTCCTCTCCCGAGGCGCTCAAGGCAGCGGCCCGGTACATCCGCGGGTCCTTCGAGGGCTTCGGCCTGCAGGTGGGGGCCGACGGCTTCGCCTTCGGGGGAGCCTCCTACGACAACATCGTTGCGGTCAAGGAGGGGAAGGATCCGTCCGCGCCCCGTGTCCTTATCGGGGCCCACTACGACTCGGTTCGTGGGACGCCCGGGGCGGACGACAACGCGAGCGGCGTGGCCGCGCTGCTCGAGGCGGCGCGACTGCTTGCACCCGAATCGTTCACGTCCACCATAGAGTTCGTGGCTTTCAACCTGGAAGAGAGTCAGGGCACGACCTACCGGGTCGGGAGCCGCCACCACGCCGCCGAGGCCCGCCGGAAGGGGATCCGCTACGCCGCTGCACTCGTGCTCGAGATGGTGGGCTACACCGACAGTCGCCCCGACACTCAGCGTGTGCCCAAGTTGATCGCATGGAAGAGGCTGCCGAAGACCGGCGACTTCCTGGCGGTCACGGCGGACGGTCAGTCCAAGCGGCTCCTGGAGGTGATGCGAGAAGCCGCGGCCGACGTCGTGCCGGAGCTGAAGGTGGTACTGTTCCGCACACCGTTCAGGGGATGGCTCGTGTGGCAGACCCGCCTCAGCGACAACGCCTCGTTCTGGTCGGAGGGGTATCCCTCGGTGATGATCACCGACACGGCGTTCCTCAGGAACCCGCACTATCACAGGTATTCGGACACGCATGACACACTGGATTATGAGTTCATGGCGGCGGTGACGGAAACGACAGTGGAGGCCGCTCGCCGGTTGGCGAACGGTTGATCCCGTTGGGCCATGCCACCCAAGTGCATTCCATGGAGGTGCTGAACAAAAGGGTAGGGGAGCCCCATCGCTGCGGGCAGCGCTCCGCCGCCTACCAGACCACCGACACCGATACTATCTTACGTGTCGTTCTTCGCGAAGCTGGTCGAGGGACGGTCCAGAAGGGCCTGTAGCTCAGGTGGTTAGAGCGCACGCCTGATAAGCGTGAGGTCGGTGGTTCGAGTCCACCCAGGCCCACTCGGTAAGAGTAAGCCCCGACACCATTTACGGTGCCGGGGCCTTTTCGCGGACCCGCGACTGTGTCCCAACTGTGTCCGGGTTCTAGCTTCCGTTGACGGCCATGAGGACGCCTTCGGGGTTCGCCTGTTGGTAGGAGAGCCGCAGCGCCTGCGTGTCCTTCCAGCCACCGGCGGCGGCCACGTCGACATCCGGGAGGTGCTTCCTCTCTGTCGCCCAGAGGCGTCGGTATGGATGGAAGACGCCGGCCTTGAGCTTCGGCAATTTGGCGAGCCGCTCGGCCCTCACAAGCCACGTGGCCGCCGTGTCGCGACCGATTGACCTCGACGGGTCCCGGGGTGCCGGGAAGAGCGGGACGCCACCCATGCGCGGATTTTGGCGAAGGTAGGCGCCCAGCGCGCGCCTGGCGTCTCCGTTGATCGGGCTCACGAATAAGAAGCCTTGCTTGTCGCTCTCGGCCGCCCATCGGATCGCACCGTGCGGCATATACTGCACGAGGCGCTCATCCATGCCCGCCTCGGCTAACGCCACGCCGATCCGTTCCTCTGAAAGTAGCAGGTCACTCGCGCGGATGGCGCAAATCGCCGACTCCCGCCGCCCGGTCCATCGGGCTAATGCCAGTATGCAGCCGAGCCGCCCGTGAGCGTCCACAGCCCCTACGTGCTCCATCGTGCGCGTGAACCGCTGGTGGGAAGCGATCGGACGCCGCGGATTCTTCTCGGTGGGCCACCCGATCGCGCGGCGCCGGGCTGGCGTTGGTAGTGGGTTCTTGGACAGGAGCGACCTCCCTTCTACGGCGAAGTCACAGGCGAAGTTGAACACGCTATTGAGCCACCGGAACTCCGCGTCGAGACCACCGTCCCGCACGGGTTCGGGCTTCCGATACCCGCGCCTCCGCTTCCCCTCGGCGTCCGGTCGGAGTCCAGGCGCGACGATCTCCATTAAGCGACGCTTCCGGCAATACGACTTCACACGTGCGGCACCCACGTCGGCGACATTGAGGTCCGAGCCCCATGCTTCTGTGAACATCGCTATCCGCGCCTCGGCCTCGCGCTGTCGTGTCTCGGTGAGCGTCGGCAGGTGGTATCTCCGGTAAGCGGTGAAGACTTGGCCGAGGGTGATACCACGACGCAAGTCCTCGCCGGTCAGGTGCGCTCTTGCAACCTCCCGAGCGATTGCCTTGGCCCTATCCTTGGCCAGCGTCCTATCGCCCGTCTGCAAGCTCTTCCGGACCTTCCGGCCCTCCTCGGTGACGATGCAGTACCACACCGACGACGACGTGGGCCGCTCGTAGATGCGGATCCGGACGCCGGCTTCCTCGAGGTTCTCCGACCAGTGCATTTTCTTACGCTTCGGCATCGGTGTCTCCGTGCTGAGATGGATCGTGCCCGGCGAGCGCTCGTTGCTGGCCTCGTCGGTAGACTTGGAGCCCACGGCAGAGGAGGATGAGATAATCGTCCATCTCGGGCGGGATAACGCCGCGATTGAGGCCGAGGCTATCGAGTGGGGCGTCCAGGGCTCGACCTAGCTGGCGGGCCACCTCGTCTCCGACTGTGAGGGTCGCCTGTGCGTCCTCGTCTATCATTTCCTCGGGATTTCGATCGCCGACCAGAGCCGCCCACGCGGCCGCAATCGACGCGCGCGCGTCGTCTCCGAGATAGCGCCAGTCGTAGATCGTTTTCGAGAGCCTTCGCTCCAACGGCGACGGCGCCAACTTCCACGACTCCCACCAGGCGGCTTGCTCGGCCACGGTCGGATATCCGTCGCCAGCCGCGAGCCACGCGAGCCGGACGTTCAGGATCTGCGCCGCCTCTTTCAAGAAGTCGATTGATGGCTCCGGGCCACCGGACGAGATGTATCCCTGAATCGCGGAGAGCGAGTACCCGACGAGCTCGGGCTCGCTCGCCTTCTTGGCCCGCGCTTCGGCCCGCCCCTGCATCCGCGTCTGAAAGAGTCGCAGACCACGTCGCCGGCCCTCTCGCGGCTGCTGCTCGACTGCCCATCGAAGACGCTCTGAGATACTGTCCATCTTGTTAGGTACAGATGGCCTTATCGCCTTCATCATACGGTCTCTTAGCCTCTATTTTCGCTTAAATGTACCGTCTAGCGAAGTTCTTGCCGCGTCATAAACCACAGTCTACAGTGTGGAGTGTACGGCGTCGGACGGTCCGACGCTAGTGGCCCAAGAAACGGGAGGCGAACCATGGCAGTTAACGATGCACGCGTGGAGATTCGACTGCCGGCACCGATGCGTGAGCAGGTGGAGGAGCGCGCCGAGTCGCGTGGTTGGACGGTAGCCCAATATGCGCGGGAGGCGATCAGGCTCGCGCTGAGGGACGATCTGCAAGGCCAACCCCAGCCGCGGGTGACGAGAGAACAGTGACCACCCCAGGCGACCTCGCGCGGGTCTGGCGGGCGCGTAGCGACGACTTGGACGCCTACGCTCCGGCGGCGGCGGCGGCCTTCCGCACGGCATCGGCCGAGCTCGAGACAGCTCTCCAGGCGGCCGATGGCGCGCTCCTGC
>JADFRS010000004.1 GCA_022561145.1 Gemmatimonadota bacterium | reverse complement strand
CCTGGGAGGGGCGATAGCGACGTTCGCGGCGCTGGACATCGCGCAAGAGGACGACAACATTAGCGTCACGATGTACAACTTCGGTTCGCCTCGTGTTGGTGACCTGGGGTTCGCAACGTTCTACAACGAACACGTTGCTGACAGCTTCCGCGTACTCGAAGGGATCTGCCGGCAACTCGATCACATGGACCTCCGGCAGTTGCTCCCGAATCCAGTGTCGTTCGGTGGGGTTGTCATCCAGGAAGGCCAGTTCAGACAAGCCGATGTTCAGTTCCTCGGCGATCTGGCGCAGGTTGGTGGCCTTATCCGTCCAGTCGACGCGCCAGGCCGCGATGTGCTCCCGCTCGAGGAGCATCCCGGGATGGCCATCGAAGGCCTCCATGGCATCGTCTTCGTTGTTCTTGCTGCATACCGCGAGCAGGATTCCCCGGTGGAACAGGTCGAGTGCGACGCGCTGGAGGTCTCTGAAGGCGGCGCCGGGGTATTCGAGGCCCAGCGTAAGGCCCTCGACACCGTCCTCACCGACCACTCCGCCCCACAGCGTGTTGTCCAGGTCCAGCACCAGGGCCTTGCAGCTCCGCCCCGTCAGAGGGTAGATGAACCGGAGCCACTCCTGTACGAGGTGCATCAGACAGTCCGGAGCGATGGGAAGGCGGGTGGTCAGCCACTTGCGGGGCTCGTGCCATGCCAGCCGTCCATGGCGTGCGACAAGGCCGTCGTAGTCCAGCAGATAGACCCCGGTCTGCTCGGCCGCCAGCTCGAGAAGGCGACTGTTGACTGCCTCGATCGCCGCGTTCTGTCCCGTCGCGAGCTGGGCGTCCAGCACACCCTGGCGTGGTGCGGGGGGGAGTTCGAGGGTGTGGACGATCAGCGACGCGCGGCTATGATGGCGAAACGCCTCGATCACCGAGCCGTACTCGCCGGCGACGCGGTCGATCGCTGCTTCGACTTCTTCGGCGGACAGCTCCGCGAACCGCTCCCATAGATCGGGGGCGATGTCCCTCGCCTGCACGGCGAGCACGGCGATGTCGGGTCCGAATTGGTAGAGGGCGCTTTCAGGATCCAGGATCTCCTGGGCCCACGCGCCGAACGGCCCTACGTGAACCTCGAGCGGTACCCCACCCACCCAGGCCGACGCGCGCAGGAGGGGGACGAGCGGCTCGACCGTAAAGGAGCGCAGCAGCGCGACCCTGCATGCGCCGCTCGAGGCGCCGCCCTCGACGCGCTCTGCCCGGGATAAAACGAAGCCGGCTCTCGCCGGGCCCGGGTCGCCTCTCCATGCTTCCGCAAGCAGGCGCCTGGCTCTGATGTGATCGGCCTCCTCGAGAGCCTGCTCGATCTCTCGCTTCAGCGACCCGTAGTCGGTCGGTGTGGGGTCGTTCACTTCTCGACCAGCTCCACGAGCAATTTCGCCGGTGTATAGAGCCAGACGATCCGCCGCCCCTCGAATGCAACCGCTGGATGTGGGCCGTTGATGACGAGGCAGCTCGCCGCCCGGGCCTCCTTGATCGCTTCTTCCAGCTCCTCGACTTCGAAGCACACGTGGTAGCCCCCGCCACCGCGCTCGAGGACCTTTTCGACGGGGGAGTCGTCACCGGCGGGGGCGACGAGCTCGAGCACCGGATCTTCCGGGGAGGACGGGCGCTTGAGAAAGCAGACCTCCACGCGCTGGATGGGATCCACGAAGGGGCCCGAGTACAGCTCGTAACCCAGCAGTGCCGTGAACGATGCGAGCGTCTCCTCGATCGACCTGACCGCGATGCCCACATGGGCGAACTTCGCCCCAGAGATCAGGATTTCACCCTGGCCTGGAAGTAGATCGCCGCCGAGTACTCGATCGGCAGCTCCAGGCCCAACTCGACCAGCCCCTTGAGCTGCTCATCCGTGCAGGCCGTGAGTGCGCTGTTGGGCAGGGCCTTGGTGAGCAGTCCTTTGCGCTCAACCACCTCGAACCCGGCGTTCACCAAGTCGGCTTCCAACTCCTGCCAGGTCATGCAGCGGCGGTGGCCCATCCGCGCGTCGGTCTCTCCGAGTTCACTGACGTGGTTCGCCAGCCCCATGGTAACTGCGAGCCGCCGATGCAGACTCAAGGCGTGCGGGACAGCCACGGCGATGCGCCCACCCGGAACCAGCCAGTGCTGCCTCGCCCGCTCCAGAATGGCCTCTACCGAGTCGACATGCTCCAGGACGTATGTGGCCAGGACCAGATCGAATGGCTCGTCGGGGGTGTACTCCTCGAAGAGTGCATGCACCGGGGTCCACCTGCTGTTGTCCTGGAGGTGTCGGCGCGCGACGTCCAGCAGCCTGGCGGAGCCGTCCACGGTGGTGACGTCGGGGAATCGCTCGAGCAGCTTGGAGGTCCAGGCCTGATCTCCGACTCCCAGCTCCAACACCCGCGTCCCCTCGAGCCGCCCGATGACATAATCCGAGATGTATTCGAACAGCTTCTGGTCGACCACACGATCGGGCGTCGGTTCGATGTACTCGCCGGAGACCCCGTCCAGGTCGGCCTTGGGATCCGACCTGCCCGTGGTTCCCCCGGAGGCTGAATCCACGGTCACGGCGTCCCTCGCTTCATCAATCGGCCTGGGTTTCCCATCACCACGCCCCCTGCGGGAACATCGTTGGAGACGACCGATCCGGCTGCGACGATACAACCACGACCGAGCCGTACACCCGCCAGAATGACGGCGTTGGCACCGATCCGGGCACCCTCCTCGACGGTGACGGAAGCACCGTTCCAGTAGCGTCCCTCCTCCGACGAGGCCTCCTCGGCGCTCATCTTTCCGGCTGCTTGCATCGCCCCCGTCATGAAGCGGCCTGCCGTGAACTGGACCCCCGGCCCAATGAAGATGTCGTTCTCCAGGAGGGCTCCCTCCGAGATGACCACGGACTCCATGACGCGCACATTGCGGCCCAGTTCGGCGCCTTCCCGCACAACGGTGTTGTTTCCCAACACGCACCCGTCTCCCACCCGCGCACCCTCGCGGACGACGACATGATGGGCGGTCTGTACGTCATCTCCGAGGACAGCGTCCTCATAGATGATGGTCCCGGCCCGCAAGATGCACCCCCGCCCAACCTGCGCGCCGCGACTGGAAGTGAAATCCCGCGCCTCCAACATCGAATCCTTGGCCGGATGACCTATGATGACCCCTTCGGCGACCAGGGTATTCTCGCCCACGCGGCTGGGTCCGATGATGGTCCCACCGTCACGGCTTCCTCCCTCCACGCTCACCCCCTCGGAAAGTCCACACTGAACAAGTCCATTACTCGGCGACCCGAACCCCAAGCCCAAGATACGCCCACCTCGGCGGGGAAGAACACTGCTGTGGTGGGGGAAAGAACGTCACGAAGAGCCCGGCGGCACGAGCTGGACGAAGCCTCCCTCCTCGAAACCGTCCGTGTCCACCGCACTGCGGGACCTGGTGAGCAGCTGACCGACCTTGAGGCCGCCGGCCTGGAGCCGCACGATCGGCTCCGGGCCGACCTGGGAAGGCAATACGCCCATATGGCCCGGGTCCGGAGGTGTGGACGGCCAGAACGGGATCCCCGCACCTTCGAGCGCGCCCCGGTCGATATCGCCCCAGAATTGAGCCACAACGACTCCCGGCCAACGGGACAGGACCGGGAGCGCCTGCGCGCCCAGGACAGCTTCGGCCCCAGGCTGGATGGCGACGACGACGGCGTCGAAGTTTCCTCGGTCGTCCTCGGAGAGAGCCGACTGGAGGGTGACCCGGGCCCCGGCGCCTTCGAGGCCACGGACGATGAACGGTGCAAACGGATTGTCGCAAAGAAGCAGAATCATGCTGTCGTACACGGCAACCCCGGCGTCGAGGAGTAGCTTGATGGCCATAACGCCGAGGTAGCCGAAGACATCGACGGCCGGATGGCGCTCATTGGTGCCCGCGACGAGAATCCCACGCTCGTGGCAGGCCGCAAGGTCGAGATCGCCGGGGCGAAGCTCCCATGCTTCGTACATCAGGGGGATGACAGCTGCCGTCTTCATCCATCCGATCATGGATGCGTCGATGGGGCGAACATGGCCGCTGTTGGTGACGATGTCCGCGGACGCGACGATCTCCTCGGTCTTGTGCGTGGTGACGTCGATGCGCTGAGCGACTCCGGCGAGGGAGGCCACCGCGAGGGTTTGAGCCTCGACCTCTTCAGCGGAGCCGTAGCGCGTCGTTCGGGTCAGGGCATGAACACGGGTGGCGCCTGCCATGGCGGCGAGAATAGGGGTCACCATGTAAGGGCCGGTCGCGGCCTCGGTGAGGACAACCAGGCCGGATAGATCGAGTTCACAGGCGGTGATGGATTCCTCCATCAGGCGGACCAACCGCCGGGGGTCGAGGCCGGGCAGCGTACCGCGGCTTTGCCGCGGATCATCTCGATCGCGTCGCATCCTAATCCGCGGAGGGCTGCTCGTGGATGACCCTGCAAACCGCCTGGATCTGCGCCTCCGTCACCTCCGCGAACATTGGTAACGATAATTGCTCCTTCGCGGCCCGCTCCGTGATCGGAAGATCACCCTCCGCGAAGCCGAACTCTTCATAGGCCTTCTGCATATGAACGGGAATCGGGTAATGAATGCCGCTCTGGACACCATTATCCTGCAGCGTCTTTCGGAGCGCGTCGCGCTCGGGTGCCCGAATGGAGTACACATGATACACGTGACGTGCGTAGGGCTCCTCGACGGGCGTCACCACGTCCGCATCGGTCAACAATTGGTTGTATATCTCCGCGTTTTGCCTACGAGCTTCAGTCCAGGCCGAGAGGTGTCGCAGCTTGACTCGTAAGGCCGCGCCCTGAATGCCATCCATTCGGTAGTTGAAGCCCTTCACATCGTGATGGTACTTGGCAGACTGTCCCCAATCCCGGAGTTTGCGGGCAACATCAGCGTAGTCACCGCTATTGGTGACGAGCATGCCACCTTCACCCACCCCACCGAGATTCTTGCCCGGGTAGAAACTGAAACAACCAAGATCACCGATGCTCCCCACGCGACGGCCTTTGTATTCAGAGTCGTGCGCTTGGGCGGCATCCTCGATCACGCGCAGTCCATGTGTCGCCGCGATCTCCATGATGGGATCCATATCCGAAGGATGTCCGTGGAGATGCACCGGTAGGATGGCCCTTGTCCGATCAGTGATCGCGGCCATGATCCTGCTGGTATCAATGTTCAGCGTACCCGGCTCGACATCGACAAACACGGGGCGCGCGCCCACGTAGTCGATCGCGGCAACGGTCGCCACGAACGTGCTAGCCACCGTGATGACCTCGTCGCCGCGCCCAACGCCGGCTGCGAGCAGCGCGACATGCAGGGCGCTGGTCCCCGAGTTCATTGCGACGGCAAACTCGGCGTCGCAAAACTCAGCGAATTCCTCTTCGAAGGCAGCCACTTCGCTACCGAGCGCGTATTGAGTGCTCGCGAGCGCCTTCAGGACTCCAGCCTCCAGCTCCTCCCTGATGCTCGCATATTGGGCCTTCAGATCCAGAAAAGGGATCATCCGATCTCCGAACTCCGCTCTATGTGAGGTCCACAGGGGCGCCCCGTTCCTCCATGGAGATTGTGGCGGCCTCCAAGATACGCACTACGTAGAGTCCCGCCTCACCGCCGCTCTCCGGTGTCACACCGTTCTCCACGCAGTCGACGAAGTGTCGAGCTTCGCGACTCAGAGCCTCCACGGCATCCAACTTCGGTGCCCACATATCACCCGTGCGATACCCGACCAACGTCTCGTAGATGCTCTCTCTCGATGTCAGCTCGATGCCTTTGTCGTACACCTTGATCTTCTCACTGGGCTCCAAGTCGTCGTATACGACCATCTTTCGATCGCCACCGACCAGGGTCTGCCGTAGCTTCACTGGCGAGAGCCAACTGACATTCACATGCGCCATCATCTGAGTCTCGAAGTAGATCGACAGATAGGCCACATTCGCAGGCTTTCCACGCACGTGACTGATTCCCGTAGCCGATACGGCGATCGGCTGCTGCTGAAAGACATAGGCCATGATCGCGAGATCGTGGACCGCAAGATCCCAAATGACATTCACATCCGGCTGGAAGAGGCCGAGGTTTACGCGCTTCGAGTCGTAATAGTAAATGTTCCCCAACTCACCACTCGTGACCAACTCTCGCAGCTTCCTGACAGCGCCGGTGTAGACGAACGTGTGATCCACCATGAGCACCAAGCCGCGTGCCTGCGCCTCGGCGATCAACTCCATCGCCTGGTCGGAAGTCTGAGTGAGCGGCTTTTCCACAAACGCGTGCTTGCCGGCCTTCAGGGCCGACATCGCGAGATCAAAATGTGTGTGGACGGGCGTTGCGATGACCACGGCATCGACTGAATCACTGGTGATCAGGGCCCGATGTTCCAACGTAGTCTGAACCGACGGATAGCGGGTCCGGACGAGGCCCAGGCGCGCCTCATCGAGGTCACTGACCATCGTAACGCGCGACACATCCGACTCCTGGAAATTCCGGACCAGGTTGGGTCCCCAGTATCCGTATCCGATAACGCCGACGCTCAGCACTCGAGTCTCCTCAAGCTTGTGCGACGAGCGCCACGCCGGCCAGGATCAGCGCCATACCCGCAACCTTGTCCCAAGGCAGACCCTCATGGAAAACGATCACGGACCCCAACGCGACGAGCACGAATGCAAGGCCGACGAGAAGCGGGTAACTGACGCTGATGTCTACTCTCGGCAAGACGCTCAACCAAACGACCGCCGCCAGACCGTAGCAGATGAACCCGACGACAAACATCGGCTGAGAGGTGAGCGCCACTGCGTCCGACCAGAATCGTTCACGACTCAAGCTGAGCCCGCCGGCTTTCAGCACCCCTACCCGCAGCGTGATATTGGCGACGGCGGTGAGAATAGCGCTCAACGCAACCAGAGCAAGGGCACTCCGGTTCATGAGCGATCAATCGAAGCGTCTTGCTTTCGCGTGTCGCCGATGATTTCCGCCGGCACCCCAGCCACGATCGCGTAGTTCGGAACGTCCTTCGTCACCACGGCTCCAGCCCCGATCAGCGCACCCTCGCCAACTGTTAGGCCGGCCAGGATGGTCGCGTGAGTACCGATTGAGGCCCGAGTGCGTATCAAGGTCGTCTCCATCTGCCAATCCGTCTTCGCCTTCAGGTCGCCGCTCCGGGTAACCGCGCGGGGACGCATGTCGTTGATGAACATCACGCCGTGACCGACAAACACGCCATCTTCGATGGTCACCCCTTCACATATGAACGTATGTGACGAAATCTTGCAGTTCTCCCCGATGAGCGCGCCTCCTTGAATCTCTACGAACGTGCCGATTGTCGAGCCGGACCCGATTTCGCAGCCATAAAGGTTGACCAAGGCGGCGTGGTGAATCACGACACCGTCTCCCAGCCTCACGTCTGCGGTAATCATCGTCCTCCGCCTGGTGCCGTGTGAAGCGTTTTCATGAAAACGAACCTGCGATTATGACGTGTACGTACGGAATTCGCACAAGCCCGGAAACAATAGTCAATTCGGTTTTTGGAAAGAAGCCACGCGTAACTTCACTCCACCCTTCTCGGTCCCTTATGCCCTGGCCCCTGTCCTGCTTCATCAGCCACCTCGACACACGACTTTGGTCGGGCGTGAAGCAAGGCTCGACGCAAAACATTCTCCCGTCAGGCTTGAGGACCTTGACGGCGAGTTCCAAGACCTCTGCTATTCGGTCCTCGTCGAGGTGATGCAGGACGCCATTGCAAGTTACGATATCGACCGTCCCGGGTCCGATATCGTCGTAGACATCAGCCGCCCCTCCGACAAGGAAACGCCCCCTCGAACCGTACCGCTTTCGAGCGGTATCGATGTATCTTTCATTTACGTCGAATCCAACGAGCTCGACGCCGGCAGGAAGGTAATCCGCGATGTCACCCGTGCCACATCCAACGTCGACCAGTCTCTCACCCGGCTCCACCTTCCAGAAATTCGCGGCCAGCATGGTCTTGGCGCGTCGCGCCCCCGCGATAGCTTGCAAGGCGTCGTAGAAAAGTGAGAACGTCAGCAACCTCTTGAGCCCGGTATCATCCTGCATCGATTCCATGGACATATCGGGGTCTCTTGGAGGCTGCTGCCGTGTCATTGAGGTTCCTTTCCCCACAGCACGTTCATCGCTTCGTCATACGCCACCAATTCAGGAGCCGCCTCCACGGTCTTGGGCACGAACACGTAGGCGTTTCTGCCTGGAAAAGCCTCTAAGATTGCCGCGTTCTTCTCCGGGCCGAGGTCGCGAACGAACAGTATGCCTTCTCCGCCCAGGCCTGGCAGATCCCCCTGCCACAGCAACGGGGCGAGAGCCACGGCGCCGAAGCGGTCGGCGCGCAACTCGCGAAGGCATCCCGACGTGAGGGGTTCTCCCGCGCGCAGGCGCACGGTCGTTCCAGCAGCTTGTGACTGGCGCTCGATGTCCGTCGGGGTGCCCGACGTCTGCTCGAGATCCACAGGCGGAAGCGTAACGTCTACCTCTCCGCGTCTCACCAAGGCCTCGCGTGCCTCGGCAAATCGGTGCAGGGAACAGCTGGTGTTGCGACGGAGCGCGGAGATCACGCTGTCCTGACGCATGCCGCCCGCACCCTGGAGCGTGGCGCTGATGCGCTCGTTCCAGGATGAATGCGTAAAGACGATGGCGGGACCCGACGTCGGCGTTTGAGGCACGATGATGCGAGACAGCGTCTCCTCGGTCCAAGAGTAGGTCGACCAACGGCTGGGAATTCCCCAGACAGGGGCGGCCACCAGGGCCGCCGCACAACTCCAAGCCGCGGCCTCTCGGAGCCTCCCTCCGAGGGGCGAGCCCTGGAGATCGGCACGTCCCAACTCGACCGCCGCAAGAACGGCAAGGGCAATCCAAGCGGGTGTGGTCTCGAACAGCATCCGGCTCGAATGAAACCAGTAGAACATGTTGCCGACGACCGGGATCATCGCCCAGGCGAGGAGCATGGACGCCCCCTTCGGCAGTTTCCGCGTAGTGAGGAGATAGAGTCCTATCAGGGCGGTTAACGGAATCGAGGTCTCGAGGAACTGGATCCCGATTGCTAGCATGTCCGTCGAGGTAAACGCCATGGCTTCTGCCACGCCGTAGGGAGATCCCCATGGATCTCGATGAAAACCCAGGGCGTGGTCTTCACCAAAGGCCGCGAGATATCCAAAGGTGGTTGCTCCGCCGAAGAGTCGATGATTGAACCAGCCCAGGAGAACGGCGAAGGGCGCTCCACCCATCAGAGCGGCCGCCGATCTTCGGAGAAACCAGGAGAGCGGCGCCTCTCTCCCGCGCTGCCGATGTTCGGCATCGGGTGAGACCGCCGCCGGTACCCAGAGGCCCAGTGTAAATAGGGTGCCCAGGATCAATCCAATGAAGGGGCGGGACGAAACCATGGCTCCGACTGCGGCGCCGGCCAACACTCCCCAAGCCGCGTGTCCGTCCCGGGCGCGTAGGGCAGCGTAGAGAACCAAGGCGCCCAGGGCCCCGGCGGACAGGTGGCTCAGCGCCCCACCGCCCAAGAACACCAGAAACGGACTCGCTGCCACGAGGAGCGCGGCTGCGCGCGCGGTGGCAGGGTGGTCCGGCAAGAGCCTGTGCAGTGAAAGCGCAACTAATCCGGCCATCGTGCCGAGCGAGATCGCACCAATGAGCCAGGGCGCGTCCATACGGATGAACAAAGCCAATAAGGCGAGGTGCGTGGGCGGATATTGCGACACGAAGCCCTGCTCGACCATGAGCATGTTGGGGATCAACCACGCCTCAGGAAATGTGGGCAGGCTTCCGGCGAGCATTCCCGCGGCCATGTAGCGAGCCTGTACCGTAGACGCGATCTCATCGACGTTGGTGAGGAGCCCAAGGTACAGGTAGCGCCATGTGAAAAGCGCCAGCCCGGCCGCAAGCAAGGATACCGCTACCGTGAACACAGGTAGCTTGGGGGTACATAGAAGTCTCCCCGCCTTCTCGGTCAGACGCCGCACCGGTCCACCCTTGAACAGAGTGGCCATGACCACCCCGACCAGCACGGTGCTGAGAGTGCCCCACCAGGCAAGCCGCAGAGTCACTTCGGCGATCTCGACGTTCGCTATCCGGAACGGTGCTTCGGAGTCCGAATCGACAACGTGAAAAACGGGCAGGAACGAGAGGGCGAGCACGAGTACGCCCAGCCCCCGTCTCGCCAGCGTTCGGATATCATGGTTGGAGTTCACTCGCACTAGTCTCTCGCATCTCGCCGATATTCGCCACCCACTCAATGTCCCCCCCCCGTTGTGCCGACCCTCAATCGAGGACGTGTGCGTTGTCCGACAACGTCATGAGATCAGAGGAAACGGGGAACTCTTCGTCATGCTTGAGGGAGCCGAAACTGAAACTGCCGGTTCGTCCGGCATCCTTGCTTCGTCGACCGTAGTCGACGGTGCAGCTTCTTGTGACACGGGCGGACTCATGGAGATGAAGCGCTCATGGAACTCGCGCGAAGCCGGTTCGACCTGGTGTTATCCGACGTCGACATGCCCAACCTGGATGGGCTCAAGCTCCTCGAGTTGATGGTGCAAAAGAACATCCAGACGCCCGTAATATTCCTGACTTCCCACGAAGATGAGGCGCTCGAGGTCCAGGGTCTCAAACTGGGTGCCGCGGATTTCCTACGTAAACCACTTACCAAGGATGTGCTCAACGAGCGGGTAGAACGCATTCTCAAGGTCAAATGACCTACGCTCTACCGCGCTGCCCATCCGGTTGGGTCACACGGCAACGCCGCGCGGGGTGACCGCCCACTCGACCAAGCTGAGCACCGCGTCTACACCAAGGGCCAGCAGCGCCGCTGGAATGGCCCCCGCCAGAATCATCCGTGTGTCCGCCAGCGCCAGGCCCGCCACGATCGGATCTCCGAGTCCGCCCGCACCAATGAAGGCCGCCAGGGTGGCGGTCCCGACGGTCATCACCGCCGCAGTGCGTATCCCGGCCATGATCACGGGAGCCGCAAGAGGGAGTCGCACGTAGCGGAGGATCTGCCCCTCGGTCATGCCGAGTGAGCGCGCCGAGTTCACGGCCACCGGGTCGGCATCACGGATGCCGGTGTACGTGTTTCGGACGATGGGGAGCAAGGAATACAGGAAGAGCGCCACCACAGCGGGAACGACTCCGATGCCCAACAGCGGGATCATGAAAGCCAAGAGCGCGATGGACGGAATGGTCTGAAAGAGACCCACCGCCCGGATGGCTCCCTCTGCGCCGACTCGTGCCCTCTCGAGAAGCAGGCCGAACGGTACGCCTACCAGTATGGCCCCGGTCAAGGAGGCCATCACGAGCCAGAGGTGGCGGAGCGTGAGTTCGAGGGTCACCCCGCGCCTGGCCCAAAAGTAGGACAGGAAAGAACCGGTAGTTGAGGTATTCTGTCCACGGATGATTCGCAGGGCGGGTCCCTCAATCAGGCCCAGCGCGCGCAAGGCATCCCTTGCGACGTCCTCCACCTCGTCTCCATCCACCTCGAGCCTGCGGTTTAGACCGCGCATGGTCTCCACGTCGATGATGCCGGCCAATTCCGAGAGGGCTCGCACGGCCTCAGGGCGGGTCTCCCATAGGCGTCGGCTCACCAAGGGTGCTGCCTCGTAGGGTGGGAAGAAGTGCCGGTCGTCGGTCAGGACGACCAGGTCGTACCGGTTGATCAGGCCGTCTGTGGAATATCCGTCGATGACGTCTACGTCGCCGCTGGCCAAGGCCCGGTACTTCACCGCCTGGAGAAGCGAGCGTACTTCTTTGGTGCGGAGTCCGTAGGCTTCCTGGAGGCCAACCAAACCGTCTCGCCGGCCGATGAAGTCCGGCGTGAATCCGCCGATATAGTTCGGCGCTACCCGCGCTAGATCGGACAGGGTACGCAAGCTGTCTCGCTCGGCGCTCTCACGCCTTACAGCAATCGCGTACGTATTCTCGAACCCGAGGGGAGGCATCCAGTGGATGCCCCAGCGCTCACGAAACACTGTGGCCACGCGCCGAAAAACCTCTGCGGGCGTCCCGCTCGGATCCTCGTTCAGAATCGCCACTAGCCCGGTCCCGGTGTATTCGGGGTAGACGTCGATGTCTCCCTCGCGCAGACCCTGGAACGCCATCTGGGTCGATTGAAGCCTACGCCGTGCCACTGCAATGCCACGGCTCTCCAGCAATTGCGCGAACATCTCGGCCAGCAGGAAGGACTCACCGAAGGGCTTGGATGCGACTACGATAGCCCGCTCCTGAGCATCTAGAACGGCGGTCTCGACCCGACTCGACACGCTGTCGGCCGCCACCACCTGGAGGGAAAGGGAGAATAGCAGCGCGGCAGTCATTCGTCGGCCTCCACACCGGCCCGGGCGAGCAACTCCGCGACGTATTTTGTGGCAGGGGTCCGACACAGCGTTTTCGGGTCTGCGACCTGGTCGATCCTACCATTACGAAGGACCGCCACCCGGTCCGCGAAGCGCACGGCGGCTCTGAGGTCGTGGGTAACCATGAGCGCCGTGACGCCGATCTCGTGGAAGAGGGACCTCACCGATTCCAGAAGTTCGGAACGGGTGATCGCGTCCAGGGCGCCGAACGGCTCGTCCAGAAGCACGATTTCCGGGCGAGCCGCGAGCGCCCTGGCCAGAGCGACCCGTTGCCGCTCACCCCCGGAGAGCTCGCGAGGATAGCGATGGCCGAACTCGGCAGTCTGAAGGCCCACGAGGTTCAGGGCGTCGCGCGCCATACCCTTACGATCGTCCATTCGGCGAAGCCAAGGCACCAGACCAACGTTGCGCAGCACGGTCCAATGCGGAAGCAGGCCGCCGTCCTGTTGGACGTACCCGATCGAACGGCGCAGCTTTACAGCGCTGAGCGACATGACGTCCTTGCCACCCACGCACAGGAGCCCTTCGTCCGGACGGACCATGCGATTGAAGGCCTTGAGCAGTGTCGTCTTGCCCGCGCCGCTCTCGCCCACGAGAGCGACGCGCTCACCCCGGCCCACCACGAGCGACAGGGATTTCAGCACGGGAACCCCCGAGAAGCTCTTGGTGACATTGCGGGCCTCGAGTGCCACATCCGAGCGTTCGGCCGTGTTCAACATGTCACTAGGACAGTGCGTAGCGGTCCAGGCGCATCATCAACGTCTGGAGGCCTTCGGCGAACGTAGAAGCGGTACGCGAGCGGTGCGCCGGCTTGGCCGCTGCCGATGATGATCAGGTCGGCCGTCATATGCGTCCTTCACCCCCGAGGCGAGTTAGGATGGAACTACATGATCGATCCTGAACGGTTGGCACGCGTACCGCAATAGCCGTCGAAGACAACGTGGGTCTCGCCCTCCTCGACATTCGAGGGGATGCACCGGGGAGGCGCCTCGCGTTACCTTTGGCCCTTCCGAGTCGGCATAACGCGCGGTGTTCCACCAGGGCGGACATGAATCTCCATATCGGGTGTAGCCTCGACGCCTCAGAAATTGCCGATCTGCTCGCGGAGGCCAGGGCCCGCACCCTCCTGCTCATCAGCCGTGTCTCAGAAGCTGATCTTCGCCGGCAGCATGACTCGCTCATGAGTCCGATCATGTGGGACCTCGGCCATATCGCACACTTCGAGGAGGTTTGGCTGCTCGACGGCATGGTTGGGGGTCGAGGGGAGTCGGAAGGTCTTCGCGGGGTCTACAACCCGTTCGAGACACCGAGAGCGGATCGTGGAGATTTGGCCCTTCCGACGTTGACCGAGTGTCTCGAGTTCTTGGGGACGGTGCGCCGCGCCACACTTGGTCGGCTCCAGTCGCTGGACCTGGCCTCGTCCGATCCGCTTCTCCGAGACGGCTTCGTATTCCGGCTCGTGCTCCAACACGAGTATCAGCATAACGAGACCATCCTTCAGACTCTGCAGCTCAAGCTAGGCGACCCGTACGCGGCCCTGCGTGCGTTTCCTATCCCCACCAAGCCTGGCAATTCGATGCTGAGCGTTGGTTCGATGGTCACGTTTCCGGGCGGCGAAGTCACGGTCGGCACGGACGATCGGAGCGCCGCGTACGACAATGAACGCCCGAGGCACACGATGGAGGTGGCACCTTTCCGCATCGATGTCACGCCGGTGACCAACGGCGCCTACACGGAGTTCATCAAGGCCGGTGGTTACCGGGATGAGGGGTTGTGGGATGAAGCAGGACGAGCATGGCTCAGCGGCTCCGGCGCCGAGGCCCCTAAATATTGGAGGAACGTGGACGGGGTGTGGAGCACGCGGGTGATGGACCGGTCGGGACCGGTCGATCCGGATCATCCGGTCTGCCATGTTTGTTATCACGAGGCCGCAGCATTCGCCCGCTTTGCCGGAAAGCGATTGCCGACCGAGACCGAGTGGGAGGCGGCGGCTTCCTGGGATCCGGCCGTGGGTGTAGCCCGAGCGTATCCCTGGGGTGACGATCCGGCCGCGCCACTCTTGGCCAACGTGGACGCGCTCTCGTTCCAGACCGCGCCGGTGTGGAGCTATCCGAACAATGTTTCGCCCATCGGTTGCTACGGCATGATCGGAGACGTGTGGGAGTGGACGGCTTCCGACTTCGAGGGTTATCCGGGATACGAGACGTTTCCGTACAAGGAGTACTCGGAGGTCTTCTTCGGAGATCAATATAAGGTCCTGCGGGGAGGCTCGTGGGCTTCGCGGAGCGGGGCGATCAGGACTACGTTCCGGAACTGGGACCTCCCCATCAGGCGGCAGATTTTCAGCGGTTTCAGGTGTGCAGCCGATGGCTGACGGTCCGTACCGCACCCACCGGGCCGCCGTTGAGCCGGGTGGCGCAATGCTGGCTGACGGCCCACGGGCGCAGATGTCGGCGGATGTGCGGTGGGGATTGGCCCAGCCGCAGAAACAGCTCCCATCCAAGTACTTTTACGATACGAGGGGCTCCGAGCTGTTCGAGGAGATTACTCGGCTGCCTGAGTACTACCCGACGCGCACCGAGCGCGAGCTTCTCGTGGACCATGTGGTAGGTTGGCTCGAAGTAATTGAACCTGCGACCCTGGTCGAGCTCGGCGCCGGAAGCGCGAGGAAGACACGCATTCTGCTCAACGCAATGCACGCCGCGGACGCGAGGGCCTGTTACGTGCCCGTTGATGTCGCAGGAGATTTCATCCAGGCCACCGCGGGCGAACTCCGCGCCGAGTACCCATCACTCGAAGTGCACCCGGTCGTGCAGGACATCGCCGACCCGCTCCAGTTCGCCGCCGACCTCCGGCGACCGGTCTTGTTCGCGCTCATCGGGAGCACCATCGGAAATTTCGAACAGGATGCGGCCGTGGACATGCTCGCCAACGTGCGAAGGGCGATGTCGACGGAGGATCGCTTCTTGTTGGGAGCAGATCTTCGGCCCGGGCGGGGGAAGTCAAGAGAGCGTCTGACGGCGGCCTACAATGATTTTGCAGGTGTCACGGCTGAATTCAATCTCAACATCCTCACGGTCATCAATCGTGGTATTGGCACGGACTTCGACCCGGACTGCTTCTCGCATCGAGCCTTCTACGACGCCGACCAGGGCCGGATCGAAATGCACCTCGTCTCATGCTCGGAACAAGAAGTGCACTTTCCGGGCGGGGACGTAGTCCGAATCGGGGAGGGTGAGACGATCCGAACCGAGATCAGTTGCAAGTATGATCTGCGGTCCATCGAGGCGTTGTTCGGGGCGGCAGGAATGTCGATGGATAGGTGGTTCCAGGATCAAGAGGGTCTCTATGCGTTGGCGGTGGGAAGGGTCGAGCCTTGACGCGATATCTCTAGTAAGTACTCAAGTCACGTATCGTAACTTCTTTTCCTTGAATCAGTTCCACGATCTGGTCATGTCCCACGGTCTGCCACGTTGTGCTCTGGTCCAGAGGCTCCGAAGCCACCAACGTGCCGGCCGCTAAGAGCGGGGAAGCCTCCGCCACGTAGAGCGAATTGCTCCGGTCGAGGGAAGCGGCCCGGGTAATGGCGGCGGACTCCCCATCGGTAAGCGCCATGTTGAGTTGTGCGTCCACCCCCTCTCGATTCACGGCGGAGATGGCGGTCCGTGCAACCGACGCGAGTGCGGCACCGAGCGAAAGCCCTCGCTCGACCTCTACCATCGCCATGAGAAAAAGTGTTTCGGTGTCGCTGGTGCCTCGGATCTCGCCATACAACGGGGCGGACAGGTCACGCCGAAACTCGCGCATGAACCGGGGCCGAAAATCTCTCACGTAGCCATTCAACGTGAAGGTCCATCGATCCAAGATCATGGGAGCAACGTCTGTGACACCGTACGGCATGCCGGGAGAGGCATTCCTGACGCCCGCAACGGCCATGGTCGACTGCACCGTCCCCAGCATTTGCTCGAGATCCCCGTTCTGCCAAACCGGGCGGTCGTCCGCAACCCGGACGGGCTTTCCTTCGTGGTACCACGCGACGGCATAGCCGTCGGCGTTGAGGGAGCCGTTCATCATTTCTTTGGGACGAAAGCTCTGTTCATAGAGGGAATGATCACCACCGAACATCACCGGCGCCACAGGGCTCCGTTCTCCGGCGTACACCACCATGCGGCACATTCTAGGATTCCATCCCGTCATCGTGCGTCAGGAGCGAAGCCAGGCGGCCAGTGTCGATGTTGCCACCACTCAAAATGGCGACGACCGGACCATGCTCGGTGGGAATCCGTCCGGAAAGCAAAGCCGCCACGGCGGCCGCTCCCGCGGGTTCGACGAGGAGCTTCGTACGTGCCAGGATGAAGCGCAGAGCTTCGCGAATCTCTTCGTCGCTCACGACCACAATGTCCTCTGCCAGTTTTCTCAGAATCGCGAACGTAAGCTCGCCCGCCATGGGAGGCGCGAGTCCGTCGGCAATCGTATCGACCCGGTCGAGCGTCGCAGGGGACCCTTGGTCGAAGCTCCTACGCATGGCGCAGGCCCCCTCGGGCTCCACGCCATAGAGCTTCGCCTCAGTACCGGTTGCCGCGAGGGCGAGGGCGATCCCGGAAGCCAGGCCACCCCCCCCTACAGGCACTACAACGGTCGCCAACTCTGGGAGCTCCTCCACGATCTCGAGGCCGGTGGTCCCCTGACCCGCGATCACCAAAGGATCGTCGAAGGGGTGCACAAACGTTAGTGCGCGCTGTTGCGCCAGGTCATGGCATTTCTCAAAGGCCTCGTGCACGTTGCCGTGGATCACGATCTCGGCCCCGTAGGATCGACTGGCCTCGACCTTGGCCTGGCTCGCTCCCTCAGGCATCACCACCGTGGCACGGGCACCTGTCTGACCGGCGGCCCACGCGACGGCTTGGGCATGATTACCGGCCGAGATAGTCACGACCCCTCGTTCTCTTGCCTCGGGCTCGAGCTGCAATAGCTGGTTCAGTGCGCCCCTCACCTTGAAGGATCCAGTCTTCTGGAGGTTCTCGCACTTGAGGTAGACCGTACTTCCGATCCGGTCGCTCAGGCTCCGCGTGCCCACGAGCGGAGTGCGATGCACACGCCCGGCGAGTCGCCCTGCGGCGGCTGAAACGAGATGCGGATCTGGGAGCGTGGACACGTGGCTCGGTTCCCATTGCTTAGCGGGGATTTCAATGTTCGCCAGAGTTCGGCGCCCACATTACACCTTGGAGCGGACTGGCGAAACCTGCGGTCCGAGAAAATGAATAACATTGCAGGGCGGAAATCAGACACATACCTTGGCCACGGAGCGGTTGACAGCGCTCATGTCCACGTCCAACCATCCAGCACGAGATGAGTTATGCGACGGGGATCCGACCTAGACGATCGCATAGGGCGCCCTGCCGTTTTTTGCACGACAGACTCGAATCGAAAGGCCATTCAATGCGAAGCAGGCTTTGCTTGAACACACTCGGCGCGTTGATACTGTTCGCCATCTTTTCCATGCCGGCTGCGGCCCAGACCGGGACGCTTACCGGCACCATCACGGACGCCGAAAGCTCCGTACCGCTGGCCGGAGTCAGTGTCGAGGTCCTAGGCGGCGGTGGAAGCGCTCTCAGCAATCCATCGGGCCAGTTCCGGCTCAGCGTGCCGGCGGGCGCGCACACGGTCATTTTTTCGAATCTGGGCTATCGAGATGTCTCGTATACCATCCGGGTAAGGGCCGGAGCGACCACGACCCTCGACGTGGTGCTGACATCCTACGTATTCCAACTGGATGGAATCGTTGTAACGAGCGGAAGAAAGCCTCAGAAGGCGACGGAGTCCACCAACACGACGATCACGATCGGTGAGACTGAGATCGCGGACCGTCCGACGGCGACCGTTGTGGACCATCTTCGAGGCACGCCGGGCGTGGACATCATCAGCCAAGGAGTTCAGTCCACCAATGTGGTCATTCGCGGCTTCAACAACATCTTCTCGGGCGCCCTCCACGTTCTCACGGACTATCGCCTGGCCGGCGTGCCATCCCTGCGGGTGAACCTGCTCCACTTCGTTCCTTCGACCGACGAGGACCTCGAGCGGATCGAGGTGGTGCTGGGCGCCGGGTCTGCGCTCTACGGGCCGAACACGTCCAACGGCGTGCTCCACATGCTGACCAAGTCTACGCTGAGGGATCCGAAGACAACGGTCTATTTCGGCGGCGGCGAAAGGTCGGTGTTCCAGACGGGCATCAGGACGTCGCATCTGATCGGCGAGAACTTCGGGTTCAAGTTCTCCGGCCAGTACATCAGGGGAAAGGACTTCGAATTCAGCGATCCGATCGAGGAAAGTTTCCGAGCGCTCGCGGATTCCGATCCGGCCGCGTTCACGGCCGAAGTCATGGCGCGCGGCCTTAGCTCCGAGACGGCCGCACTCGCCCTTGAGCGCGTGGGTGTCCGGGACTTCGACTTCGAACGCTTCAGTGGAGACGTTCGGGCGGACTGGCGGTTCGCCGAGGATGGCACGTTGGTGGTGCAATCCGGCAGGACCAGTGCGTCAGGCATCGAGCTCACGGGACTGGGCGCGGGTCAGACCGAGGATTGGATCTATTCGTATTACCAGGTCCGGCTCAACAAGGGCCGATTCTTCACTCAGACGTATCTCAACACGACCGACTCGGGGAACAGCTTCTTGCTCCGCGATGGCGCCCCTTTGAACGACAAGTCGAGACTCTTCGTGGCTCAGATCCAACACGGCTTCGCGACGGATGACGGGCGCTTCGATCTGACCTATGGCTTGGACTATTTCCATACCAACCCTCGAACGGAGGGCACGATCAACGGCATTTACGAAGGCAATGACGACCTCGACGAGGTGGGCGTCTACGCTCAGGCGGAAGTTGGCGTAACCGACAAGTTGAAGCTGATTCTGGCCGGCAGGATGGATAAGCACAGCGAGCTGGACGACGACGTATTTTCACCCCGGGTCGCGCTCGTGTTCAGCCCCGCGGACAACCAGAGCTTCCGGGCCAGCTTCAACCGGGGTGTTTCGACGCCCACGACGCTGAACTTCTTTCTGGACATATCGGCCGGCCGCTTCCCCGATCCGGCGTTGGCGGGTTTAGGGTACCGCCTGCGGGCGCAGGGGCCCAACCTGGGGTTCAGATTCCAGAATGCGGACGGGTCATTGATAGGTATGCGTTCGCCGTTCAACCCGGCGGCACTGGGAGGGCCCGGCCAGCTGCTGCCGGCCAATACAGCCGTCCTGTGGCAGTTGGCGATGGGAGTGCTCGCGGCCCAAGCGCCGCCGTCGTTGCAGCCGCTTCTGCCGCTTCTCGCTTCACTGACACCGAGCGACTCGGACATCGGGATCATGCTGCTGAACTTGAACGACCCGCTCAACCCGACGCCACTGGTTCCTGGCGCCATCCCGGATATCGGGAAGTTGAAGGAGAGCACCTCGACGACTCTGGAGCTCGGATACCAGGGCGTGCTCAACAATTCGCTCCTGATCGCAGCGGATGTCTGGTACTCCGAGCGGAGAGATTTCGTCTCGCCGCTCCTGCTCGTCACGCCCCTGCTTCTGTTGAACGGACAGGACATCGCGGCGTTCATCGGACCGTTCGTCGTACCGGCGCTCATGGCCCAAGGCCTGGACCAAGCCACGGCCGAGGCGACGGTGGGACAGATTGCCACCACGATGGCTTCGGTTCCGCTCGGGACGGTATCGTCGCCCGGAGTGGCTGCGTCGGGTGCCGACCTGCTCGTGACCTACGTCAACGCCGGCACGGTAGACATGTACGGAGCCGACCTCGCGATCAAGTGGTTCGTGAACGACCGGTGGACCATCGGCGCGAGCGCCTCCTGGCTCACCAACGATTTCTTCGCGGATGAGGCGTTCGGCACACAGCACAACATCGACGTGGAGGTTAAGGACGGGATCGCGCCGATCGCCCTGAACGCGCCCGAGTTCAAGGGGAGCGCCTCGATCGGTTACCGTGATGTCCGCACGGGGTTCAACGCAGAGGCCCGCCTACGCTTCCAGTCGGGCTTCCCGGCCGTTTCCGCGGGCTTTGTGGGCACCGCGTGCCTTACGGGAGGGCAGGGGGGCGTCGGGGAGGAAGTCTGCGTGGATGCCTACACGCTCATGGACTTGACGTTTGGGTACAAGGTCCCTCGCAGCAACGCCACGCTCCAGGTCACCGTCAGCAATCTGTTCGACACGGGCTACCGGAGCTTCGTCGGCGTTCCGAAAATCGGGCGCCTTCTCATGGCACGCGTCAAATACGACATTTTCTAGGACTCGCCCAGCGTGGGCTTAGACTCGGTTTTACTCAAGGAATTGGGAGGCGATACCGGGGAAGGTGGGACCGGTGGGTAAGCAATCAAGACAAGTGACGATCCTCGAGCTCATCAAGGAACATCGCGTCGGCAGTCAGGAGGCTCTACGTGAGCGCCTGCAGCATCGCGGGATCAATGTGACGCAGGCGACGCTGTCTCGAGACATACGGGAGCTCCGTGTCGTGAAGGTGCAGGATGCGGAGGGCACACCCCGGTACCGGAAGCGGGAAGAGTGGGAAAACGCGCCGCCACTCGCGACCCTGCTTCCGCTGCTGTTCCTGTCTGCGGATGGGGCGGGTAACCTGCTCGTGGTGCGAACGACCTATGGAGGGGCCAAGGCAGTCGCGATCGCGATCGACAGTGAAGAGTGGCCGGAGGTGCTGGGCACCATCGCCGGTGACGACACGATATTGGTGATCTTGAAGGATGCCCGCGACACGCCCGTGGTCGAGTGCAGGTTATCCGAACTCACGGGAAATTCATGCTGAAACGAAGGTCCTCATCAGACGCGAAGAAGGCACTCTAAGGTGTAGTATTTTCTATGTTATTTCGGGTTGACAAGGGGTTGGGTTTGTCGTATTCATTGCTATAGGGATACAATAAATATTCGGTTTAACTGAATATTTTTGGGTTTAGTGTCGGGACCGGGAGTTAGGAGTCAAGACGGCTCGTCCGTCACCAGCGCTTTGGCGGGAAGTGGCTGGTTCCTGCTCCCGTCCCGCGCTTTTTTTTGTGCTATATTCTCGCCTGATTCCTTAACCGCCTAGGGGCACGCACGATGTCACTCAAGGTTGTTCTCGGATACTCCGGTGGGCTCGACACCTCTGTCGTGGTGCCGTGGCTCCGCGAGACCTATGACGCCGAGGTGATATGTGTCGCGGCCGACGTTGGACAACCGGGAGGGCTCGAGGGCCTGGAAGCAAGGGCCAAGGCTTCAGGCGCGTCTCAGTTCTTCGGGGAAGACCTCAAGCAAGAATTCGTCGAGGATTTCGTCTGGCCCACCTTGCGTTCGGGTGCGGTCTACGGGCGCAAGTACCTGCTGGGAACCTCTATGGCGCGGCCTATCATCGCCCGCCGTATGGTTGAGATCGCACGTGCGGTCGATGCCGATGCCCTCGCGCACGGTTGCACCGGGAAGGGGAACGACCAGGTGCGCTTCGAGCTTACCTTCGTCGCGCTTGCTCCTGACTTGAAAGTGATCGCTCCGTGGAGGGAGTGGGACCTCCATTCACGCGAGGAAGCACTGGCTTACGCCCAGGAGCGTAACATCCCCATGGATGGGGTCGACGCAACCAAGCTCTACTCACGGGATGAGAACCTGTGGCACATCTCTCACGAGGGTGGCCCGCTCGAGGATCCGGCTTACGAACCTGACGAATCCGTATACCTGTGGACCCTTTCGCCCGAGTTGGCGCCAGACAAGCCCGAGTACGTTGAGATTGGCTTCGAGGAGGGCACGCCGGTCTCGGTGAACGGCACCGACCTCGGCGCGGTGTCCTTGCTCACCACGTTGAATTCAATCGGGTCGCAACACGGCGTAGGCCGTATCGACCTCGTTGAGGATCGCCTGGTGGGCATGAAATCGCGCGGACTCTACGAGACACCGGGTGGTACGATCCTGTACACCGCCCTCCGCGAGCTCGAGCAACTGACGCTCGATAGGAGAGCGCTCGCCATGAAGGACTCGCTCGCGGCCCGCTACGCCGACCTCGTCTACGAAGGGTGGTGGTGGACTCCTGAACGCGAGGCGCTCGACGCCTTTGGCAAGGTCCTCATGCGCACGGTCACCGGATCGGTTCGCATGAAGCTCTACAAGGGTCCGCGATGGTCGTCTCTCGTACCAGCCCTCACTCGCTGTACGATTTAGGGCTCGCCTCGTTCGGAGAGTCGGACACCTACGACCACGCGGACGCGTCCGGATTCATCAAACTCTTCGGCTTGCCGGCACGTGTGGGTGGGGATAGGGATCGGGCCTCGGAAGACGCGCGCGAGCGGGCCAGAGAGTTGCTCGACGCTACGGCGGCCGCCTAGCCAGGTGTCCGGACCGGAACGGCCCCTGTGGGCCGGTCGGATCGAGGGTGGCATGGCCGACGAAATGGTTCCTCTCAACGACAGCCTCAGCGTGGACTTCCGCCTCTGGGAGCATGATATCAGGGGGAGCCAGGCGTGGGCCCGCGAGCTCGGCCGTGCCGCAGTGATTCCACAGAAGGAGGCCGAGACACTGGTGTCCGGCCTCGATGCGGTGGCGGAGCGACTCGCCGCCGACGGAGTGGGCGGCCACACGGACGAGGATATCCATTCACTCGTCGAGCGTCTGCTGCATGATGAAATCGGCGAGGTCGCCGGCAAGCTGCACACGGGCCGGTCCCGCAACGACCAGGTGGTCACCGATCTGCGACTGTGGGGAATGGAAGCCGCGCGCGTTCTGGATGACGCACTCAGCGCAGTGCTTGGAGGGCTCGTCTCTCTGGCCGGCCGATCAGTGGACTTGATCATGCCCGGCTACACTCACCTCCAGCAGGCCCAGCCGGTTCGGGCTGCGCACTGGGCGCTCTCTCACTTCTGGCCGCTCATGCGGGACCGTGATCGGCTTCGCCAGGCCCGCGCGAGGGCGTCTTCGCTCCCGCTGGGCTCCGGGGCGTTGGCGGGGTGCCCCTTTCCCATCGATCGGGATCGGCTCCGGGACGATCTCGGGTTTGATCGGCTGTCGGAAAACAGCATGGATGCCGTCAGCGATCGTGACTGGATGGTCGACTACGTGTTCGCAGCCGGCATGATCGGGACACGCCTGTCTCGGCTCTGTGAAGACCTCGTGATCTTCAGCAGCCGCGAGTTCGGCTACTTGAGACTCGGGGACGGGTTTTCGACGGGATCGAGCCTCATGCCACAGAAGAGAAACCCGGACGTCGCCGAACTCACGCGCGGCAAGGCCGGCCGCCTCATCGGAAATATCACGGCGCTCCTGACTGTCATCAAAGGACTCCCTACCGGCTACAACCGAGATCTACAGGACGACAAGTCCATCCTGTTCGACTCGGTCGACACACTTCTTCTCATCCTGCCCGCCTTAACGGGCACCCTGGCCGAAGTGAAGTTCCAACCCGAGAACATCGCCGCCCAACTCGATTGGCAGCTCCTGGCGACGGACCTTGCCGACTACCTGGTCAAGAAAGGAGTCCCGTTCCGTAAGGCCCACGACGCGGTCGCGCACCTCGTGCTGGCCGCCGAGCGCGAGGGGAAAGCCGTGCATGAACTTCCAGAAGACGCTCTTCGGGAGGCTCACCCGGAGTTCTCACCCGACGTGGTTGCAGGTCTCACGTGGGAGGCCTCCGTCGAAGCCCGCGCATCGGTGGGCGGAACGGCGCGGAGCGCCATCGAGACTCAATTGGCGACTGCGCAGGCCGCGCTCGCCGGTCGACTCGACTTGAATGGCGACGATTGACACGATTCCCGCGTCCCTCTAGCCTTCGAGCATGATGCGACGGACGAATCGCTCGACGAAGGGCGTCGCGCTCTGGACCACCGGCCTTATCATAGCCCTCGGCGGAGCTGTGCCGATGCTGGAGGCCGGTACCTTGAGCGACGATATCGTTTTCGAGGCAGAGCACGACTCCGGATGCTATCTCCCCGACCACGATCATTCCATCTGTGTACAACATGGACAGCAACGGTGGCTGAAGACCTCTTCCGTGCCATTGGACCCTCCGCCGCTCTCCTCACTCGAGGCGTGTACGTCGTCGGTCACTCCCCCCGAACTCCTCCAGCGAGAAGTCCGTCAGGATTCGAGAGCACCCCCTCTAGTCTGAGCAACCACGAAAGCGACGGCTGTCGCACCCGGTGACGATCTATCGTGGTCGGCCGGGCACATCATGGTCGATCATCTACGCAACGACGCGTGGAGGCTCAGCATGCACCATCACGACGCACAACATACACGGCCCATCTTTGGTCGCGGGTTCGCCCCCGCGATGCGGGTTTCGGCCGTGTGTGTACTCGCCATGGCACTGGTCGCTTTCGGTGGGAGTCCGCTAACGGCTCAAACAGGCTCCGGGCCGCGGGTCGACTCTCTGCGAGCCGAGGTCGCAGCCCTCAGAGCGCAGCTGGATTCGCTATTCCAATTGTGGCGGGACCGGGGGCCTTTGCCGGAGCAGCCTCAGGTCGATCCGCTGGAGCGTCTCCGGGCGGCGGCTCGGGCAGCGGCCGGGGCTACTGCCACGGACTCGGTTTCTTCGCCGCAAGAGGCGCAGTTCGTAGGCCGCCAGCGCTCACTCCAGTTGCTCAACCCGGAGATCAGCCTGACCGGCGAGCTCCTCGCCAACCTCTCCAACCAGGGCGAGCTCACGGACAACTTCATTCCGCGCGAGTTCGAGCTCTCCATGCAGTCGGCGCTGGACCCATATGCGCTCGCGAAGATCTTCATCATCTTTCACCAAAATGGGGGTGACCTGGAGGTCTTTCCCGTCGCGGGGGGAGAGGAGAAAGGCGATGAAGAGCCTTTTGTCGAGGTCGAGGAGGGCTATATCGAATGGCGCCACCTTCCCGGCGGGTTCAGCCTGAAGTTCGGAAAATTCTTCCAGCAGTTCAGCAAGATAAACCGGTGGCACCTGCATGCCCTTCCGTTCCAGTCGCGGTCGCTACCGCAGATGGCGTTCATTGGCGGAGGGACTTTGGGGCAGACCGGCGCATCGCTGCACTGGCTCCTTCCCGTGCAAGGGTTTGGTACGTGGGAGGCCACGTTCGAGGTGACTCGGAGCAGCAACGAGGCGCTCTTCGGAGAGTCCAAACGACCCAGCTACCTGGGACATGTGAACGCCTTCTGGCAACTCTCTACGGCGACCGACTTTGAGCTTGGCTTCAGCGGAGTCTTCGGGGACCGCGTCGAGAACGACGTGCGTTACGCTCAGCGGCTCTTTGGGATCGAGACTGCGTTCAACTGGATTCCTCCGGGGCGTTCACGGTACCGG
Source organism: Gemmatimonadota bacterium (assembly GCA_022561145.1). Classification (GTDB taxonomy): domain Bacteria; phylum Gemmatimonadota; class Gemmatimonadetes; order Longimicrobiales; family Gaopeijiaceae; genus JACZXQ01. The sequence goes on along the minus strand of JADFRS010000004.1, from coordinate 31,834 downwards.
GGCCTTACGCTGAGGGCGGGGGCGATGGTGCTCGATCCGGAGCGCCGTGGCGACGATCTGAACCCCGATGCGGCGAAGGGTGCTTGGGCCATGGGCGAGCTGAAGATGTCGCGGCAGTGGCTCCTGGGAGCGCGCTTGGACTGGGTAGAGGATCCTTCTGACACGTCACGATCAGCCTGGTTGTTTTCGCCGACGCTCACGTTCTGGGAGAGTGAGTTCGTCCGCTTTCGAGCTGAGTACGACTTCTTGCACAACCCCGAGGAGACTCGGAAGCAGTTTACGATTCGTGTGACGTTCGCCATGGGGCCACATCGTCACGAGGCATACTGAGGGTGTCGGGACTGAGGAGTGAGGGAAATGACTAAGGCACTATTTTTGCTCGTTACCGTTGGGATGGCGTCTCCAGTTCCGTCGGGTGACGATGGACCGGAACGAGTGCGCGCGCCGGTCCGAGTCGTGACCACTTTGGGCGTATACGCAGACATCACGAGGACGCTGGGCGGATCCGAGGTGGACGTCAGTTCTATTGCGGCACCCAACGAGGATGCTCACTTCGTGCGACCGAAGCCGAGCTTCGCGCTCTCGATCAGGCGGGCGGACCTGTTCATCACCACCGGCTTGGATCTAGAGCTCTGGGTTCCGATTCTTCTCGATCGGGCGGGGAACGGTGACGTCGCCGAGGGTGGCAATGGGTATGTCACGGCCTACACGGGTATCCGTCTGCTGGATATTCCGGTCTCGGCGGACCGGAGCGCCGGCGACGTCCATATTTTTGGGAATCCACACGTCACCAGCGACCCCCTCAGGGCGCTTCAGGTGGCGCGTAACATCACGGTCGGACTCAAGCGAGTGGCCCCGGACCGATCGGAGATCTGGGATCGGGGGCTCGCGGATTTCACGCGGCGGATCCACGAGCGGCTGTTCGGTGCCGAGCTCGTAGAGCTGTTAGGCGGTAAGGAGCTGGCGAACCTGGCGCTCGCCGGCAGCCTGATATCGTTTCTCCAGGACAACGAATTCGAAGGCGCGTCTCTCATCTCGCGTTTGGGTGGGTGGCTGAAGACCGCGGAGGGCTTTCGCGGTGAGCGCATGATTTGTTACCACAAGAACTGGGTGTACTTCGAGGAACGCTTCGGCGTAACCTGCGCGGATTACGTCGAAGCCAAGCCCGGGATCCCCCCGACCCCCGGCCACGTCGCACACCTGATCCGCCGCATGAAGACCGAGGGCCTGAACGTGGTGTTCGCGGCGTCCTATTTCGACCCGAAAAAGGTGGAGTCGGTCACCCGCCGAGGCGGCGCTCAGGGGGTGATCGTCCCTCTGTCCCCTGGTGTGCACCCAGACGCCTTCGACTACTTCTCACTCGTGGATTTGTGGGTCGAGTCACTGGCGGCGGCCTTCGCGACCAGTGGATAGTCGAGCTCCATGAACTGCACAGTCTTGATAGGAGACGGTTAGCTTGAGCGACGTCATCCAGCTCATGGTTCCACCTTTCGTGGCGGTATTGGTGATCCTGTCGATTCACGCCTATCTGGGTCTACATGTGATCGCTCGCGGGGTGATCTTCGTCGATCTCGCCTTTGCTCAGGTGGCGGCACTCGGTACGACCGTGGGACTCCTCGTAGGAGTTGAGCATGGCACACCGCTCTCGCTCGTCTTCGCGCTTGGCTTCACGCTGATTGGCGCCGTGATCTTCAGCTTCAGCAGGATGGAGCACAGCATCGTCCCACAGGAGGCGATCATCGGGATCACGTATGTCGTAGCTTCGGCTGCCGTGATCTTGCTGGCAGGGCTCACGGCGGAGGGGGCGGAGCACATCCAGAGGACCCTGACCGGGACGTTGATCTGGGTGGGATGGCCGGAGATCGTGCGAATGGCGGTCGTCTACGCCGGCTTGGGCGCGTTCTACTACATATTCCGCGGACCACTGCTCGGGGCTTCCTTTGGAGGCAAGACGGTCGAGGGGGGCCGCAGGTGGGATTTCCTCTTCTACCTCTCGTTCGGCGTGGCCATCTCTCTATCGGTGAGCGTGGCGGGTGTGCTGCTGGTGTTCAGCCTGCTCGTGATCCCTGCGGTAGTCGCCTTCCTGTTCACCAATCGCTTCGTCCCGGCACTGCTGGTGGCCTGGGTCGTCGGTACTGTGGCGCTCGTGCTGGGGTTGGTGGTGTCCTTCACCTTGGACATTGCGACGGGTCCGCTCCTCGTCGTGGCCTACGGCGTCATCCTGGTCGTGGCGTTCGTCGTTCGGGCGGTTTTGAAGGGCGAGGCAGGGGAGACGGTCAAGCTGTGAGACTCCCTCGGGGCAAGATCCGTCCGGCCGCTTCCACGAATGGCCTCAAGCTCTCCATCATCTCGGCGAACTCGGGAATCGTGAGCGACTGGTCGCCGTCCGATACGGCTGTTTCGGGGTCCGGATGGACCTCGATCATGAGACCATCCGCGCCCGCGGCCACGGCAGCGTAGGAGAGCGGCGCTACCAAATCCCGCCGGCCACCCGCGTGGCTGGGATCAGCGATCACCGGCAGGTGGGTCTCCTTTTTCAGGACCGGGATGGCGGCCAGGTCGAACGTGTTTCTAGTTGCGGTCTCGAACGTACGGATCCCCCTCTCGCACAGTATCACGTCCATGTTGCCCTGGCTCATGACGTACTCGGCTGCGAGGAGCAGGTCCTTGATCGTCGCCGACATTCCGCGCTTGAGAAGGACCGGCCGGTGCAGGCGCCCCACTTCGGTGAGGAGCGTGAAGTTCTGCATGTTGCGGGCCCCTACCTGCAGCACGTCGGCGTAGCTCGCGACCAGCTCGACCTCGCGAGTGTCCATCACCTCGGTCACAACGGGTAGGCCGGTCTCGGCTCGCACCTCTGCGAGTACCTCGAGCCCGGATTGTCCCATGCCCTTGAAGGAGTATGGTGACGTACGCGGCTTGAAGGCGCCGCCCCGAAGAGCCCGAGCCCCAGCCGCGGCGACGCCGGCGGCTGTCTGGCTCATCATTTCTTTTCCTTCAACGGTGCAAGGGCCGGCGATCACGATCAGCTCGGGACCACCCACCAAGGTGTCGCCCAACTGAATCGTCGTAGGCTCCGCACTGAACAAGCGGCTGGCCAGCTTGTACGGGTTCATGACCGGGTGCACCGCTTCAACACCCGGGATCGACAGGAGAGGAGCTTCCCGCAATACGGCCTCATCCCCAATGCATCCGATCACGGTGCGGGCCTCGCCCCGTGAGATGTGCGTGCGCAGTCCCAGCGCCTCCACGCGCTCACGGATGTGGTCGATTTCCTCGTCGGTAACGCCCCGGCGGGTCACGATGATCATCTGGACACTCCCAATTTCAGAAGCCCTACTTGAAGGACGGGCAATAAAAAAGGCCCCCGACCAGTCGGGAGCCCACCGCAGCAGCGATCCGTTTGTCTAGACGGACGTCACCCCGGACTCCCGGTGGGGAGTCGATACCAAAAATACTGGGCGGACGCTGATTGGCGGCGAGTCATGACTCGAAGTCTGCCTGGGGTGTGCCCTGGTGTCAACTATCACGTCTGGCATCTACCGTAGCGCGCAGATAGATTTACACCCCCAAGACCCGACCACCAAGCGCTCCTTTCGATTCGCACTCTTGGAGGAATAGATGTCCGCTGGACCTGCCGCGTCAGAGGCTCCCGCCACACCCGCTGTCACCCGCCCCATCCTCGATCAACTCGACATATCGCTGGGTAAGCGCGTGCGCCTTCACAGGTTGCTCTATGAGCGAGGGCTCAAGAACGGAACGCTATTGCTGCTCCCGATCGACCAGGGATTCGAGCACGGTCCGATCGACTTCTTTCCCAACCCCCCGTCGCAAGACCCAGAGTTTCAATGGCGTCTGGCCCTGGAGGGGAATTACAACGGCGTGGCTTGTCACTACGGATTAGCTCGCAAGTACATGGCGAAGTATGCGGGCAAGGTCCCCCTCATCCTCAAGATCAACGGTAAGACCACCATTCCTTCCGATGCCGAGGCGTTCTCCTCGTTGACCGGAAGTGTCGAGGATGCTGTCGCATTGGGTGCGGACGCGGTCGGGTACACGTTGTATGTGGGTTCACCGAGGCAGGACGAGGACCTTCAGCAGTTGGCGATGGTTCGGGAGGACTGCGACAAGTACAGCATGCCCCTGATCGTTTGGTCGTATCCTCGCGGCAGCGCGATCGAGCAGAAGGGCGGCCGAGACAGCCTCTACGCCGTGGAATACGCGGCGCGGGTGGCCCTTGAGATGGGCGCCGACATCGTCAAGCTCAACATCCCGAAGCATGGCGAAAAAGACGCTGAACAGCCGGGCGAGTACGCCGGCATAGAGTTCGACTACGGGGAAGGCGCGCGGCGGGTAGTCCGTTCGGCGGGGCGTTGCATGGTGCTCTTCAGCGGGGGCAGCAAGCTCGGCGACGAGGATCTTCTCCACAAGGCTCGTACGGCCATGGAGGCCGGAGCGACCGGGCTGATCTTCGGGCGCAACATGTGGCAGCGACCCTACGACGAAGCCCTTGCGGCGACTACCCGTGTGATGGACGTACTTCGGGAATTCGGCGCCTGATTCAATCCACTCGGACCCGGACCGGCAGCAGCCCATGACCGAGACGGGACCGCTCAAGAGGGCCGCTGCCCTTCGCGCCCTCGATGAAGTGAGCGAGGGTATGGTCCTCGGCCTGGGTACCGGGAGCACCGTAGCCCACTTCCTGGTGGGTCTCGCCGAGTACCTTCGTGTGGGTCGTCTGAAGGAGATCGTGGGCGTCCCGACCTCCCTGTGGACTGCGGATCGCTGCCGGGATTTGGGAATTCCGCTGACTTCGCTGGCCTCCCACCCGATTCTGGACCTCACCGTCGATGGTACCGACGAGGTCGATCCCTCCGTCAACCTCATCAAGGGCCTGGGTGGTGCGCTGCTTCGCGAGAAAATGGTGGCCCAGGCCGCTCTCCGTATGGTCATCATCGCGGATCAGACCAAGATCGTACGCAGGTTGGGGGAGCGAGTCCCGCTCCCGGTGGAGGTCGTTCAGTTCGGTTGGGAAGTTCACCAACACGCATTCCACGAGATGGGGGCACACCCGTCGCTGCGCACGCGCGCCGACGGTCAGCCCCTGATCACAGACAACGGCAACTATATCATCGATTGCCAGTTTCCGGGCGGCATCGAGGACCCCAAGGCCGTGGAAGCGGAGCTCGCCGCACGCGCGGGAGTGGTAGAAACGGGGCTTTTCCTCGAGATGGCCGAGAAGGTCTATGTTGCCGACATCGGTGGGATCACCGTCATCGAGAGATCCAAATGAGTGTTCTGATCGCACCGTCGATTCTTTCGGCCGATTTCGGCCGCCTTGCAGACGATATACGAGCGGCCGTGGATGCAGGCGCGGACTGGATCCATGTAGACGTGATGGACGGGCACTTCGTGCCGAATATCACGATCGGTCCCGGAGTGACCAAGGCCGTGCGAGCGGCGACGGATGTGCCCGTCGACGTTCATCTGATGATTGAGCGACCCGAGTTGTATGCCGCGGCGTTCGCGGAAGCCGGTGCCGACGTGATCACCGTTCATCAGGAAGCCTGCCCGCACCTGCATCGCACGGTCCAACAGATCCAGGAGTTGGGGGTGAAGGCCGGCGTGGCGATCAACCCCGCAACGCCGGTCGAGACGCTGTCCGAAGTGTTGGCCTACGTGGACCTTGTGCTGATCATGACCGTGAATCCAGGATTTGGCGGTCAGGCCTACATCCATTCGTGCACCGACAAGGTGGCACGGGTTCGAGAATCACTCGCCGCAGTGGGGCGCACCGAGGTGGACGTCCAGGTGGACGGTGGCGTCGACGCCAGCACCGCACCTTCGGTCGTGGATGCGGGAGCCAACGTCCTCGTAGCTGGGTCAGCGGTGTTCAACCACCCCAAGGGGATCGCTGTCGCCATCGATGCTCTGCGGGGCGCGATTATGAAGGCGTCCTGATCGACCGTACACAACGCGGCGGTGGGTCTGATGGGCGGGAGTCGGCATTCCTCTAGGAGGGCGCTCAGGTGCGGCCTATCTTCAGTGTGACATGGACCAGACAATTATCGACCCGGCAGCGCTCGATCGCCTCGAAGAGTGGGGAGGTGCCGACCTCACGCGTCAAATGGTCCGGCTCTTCCTCGAGAGTGCCCCTGAACGCATCGACCAAATCCGGACCTGCGAGGAAGACGATCCGGGGGACCTCCCGGAAAGAGGCGGCCATTCCCTCAAGTCCAGCGCCGCCAACGTCGGCGCCCAAGAGGTGCGGCGCCTCGCCGAAGAAATCGAGGACCATGCGGCGAATGGCGATCTCGAAGCCGTGCGAGTGTTGTTGCCAGCCATCGAAGCCGCCTTTGACCGTGCTCGCGAGGTGCTCGAATCACTTACCAAAGGGTTACCTGAATGAAGCTTCGGATCGCTGTCGTGGAGGACAACCCGGACAACCGGATGCTCGTGGAGGCGATTCTCGATGAGGTCTATGACATCGTCGAATTCGAGACGGGCCGGCAGGCGGTCGCGGAACTGGTAGAGGCCGAGCCTGATCTCATCCTCCTCGATATCTCGCTCCCGGAGATGGACGGCACCGAAGTGCTGGAGTGGATCCGCGAACAGGAATCCCTGGCCGCGTTGCCTGTGATCGCTCTAACAGCGCACGCCATGGCGGGCGACCGGGAGAAGTACCTCAACCTTGGCTTCGACGATTACTTGACGAAGCCCATCATTGATGAGACGGTCCTCATGGGCGCTATCGAACGTTGCCTGAGCGAGACTCCCTGAACAGCGATGCCGCCTCTGATGCCGACCGGACCCAGGGCGCCGAGGCGGCGCTAGAGACGCCGGGCGGCAATTTGCCCTCCAAGGCCTCCTCATCGGCGTCGCCCTCGAGTTCGGCCCCACCAAGGCCGGTCATCCCGTTTGCGACCGACCGCGCGCCCGAACGCGCCACCGTGTACTGGGTCCTGCTCGTGGTCCTCGTGGGCGGTTCGTTCATTCTGAGGGACTCGCCCTGGCAGGGTGACGCCCAACGTCACACCATCCTCGAAATTATCGCCACCACACTGGCGTTCGTGGCCGGCGCCCTTGCGCTCGTCCGTTTCTACAGTCGCAAACAGGAGACCTTCCTGTTCATCGGGACGGGTTTCTTGGCTGCGGGCGTCTTGGACGCCTACCACGCCATCATCACGTCGGGTCTCGCGCCAAGCCTGCTCGTTTTCGGCGATGCGGGTGACGCCGCGGCCTGGACCTGGATCGCTTCGCGTGCCTTCTTGTCGATCTTCCTCTTCGCGAGCCTGCTTCTTTGGAAGCCGGAGGGCTCCGAGACGGGCGTAGGGGTCAACGAGACCTCCGTCTATATGACGGCGGCGATGCTCACAGCGATGACGTTCCTGTTTTTCGCCTTCGTTCCGATTTCGACAGCGTATTTTCCGGAGTCCCTTGCTGCCCGACCCGGGGAATTGGTGCCGGCTTTCTTTTTCTTCCTGGCAATGGCCGGGTATCTACGGAAGGGAAATTGGAGGAATCAGTCGTTCGAACATTTCTTGATCATCGCACTCCTCATTAGCGTGATGCTGCACGGCGCGTACATGGCGCACGCCACCGAGGAGTTCGACTCGGTCTCGGCGGCGGCGCATTTGCTCAAGATCGCGAGCTACCTCGCGGTACTCAGTGGATTGATGATCAGCGTCTTCGTCACGTTCGAAAGAGAGGGGCAGGCCTTCCAGGCGATCCACGACTGGAACACCACCATGACTCGGGAGGTGGAGGTACGTCGCGAAGCCGAACACCGCCTCCAGGACTTTCTCGACAATGCGAACGACCTCATTCAGGTGACCGACCCACAAGGGAATCTCATCTACGCCAACCGGGCCTGGCAGCGCACGCTCGGGCACGGGGAAGATGAACTAGCCGGGCTCAACATCAGAGATCTGATCGCGGAGCGGGACCGCGGACGCTTGATGGAGGCCTTCAAGAGAGTCCGGGCCGGGAACCCGCAGGTGGGCTTGATATTGGAGTTCACTCACCGAGCCGGCCACCCGGTGATCTGTTCAGTGAACGCGAACCCCAGTTTCAAAGATGGGGAGGTGATCGCTGTCCGGAGCATCATGCGGGACGTGACCGAGCAGGTCAACGCCGAGGCGGAGCTGGCGGCCTCGCGGGCGAACCTCAACGCCCTCGTGGAAAACACCGGTGACGCTATCTGGTCGGTGGGTATCGATCACCGGTTGATCACTTTCAACTCCGCGTTTGCGCTCGAGATCGAGGCGCGGAGCGGCTTCGAGCCCTCCGTGGGTGATGCTCCTGAAGATTCTCTGCCGCAGGATCAGGTAGCCTGGTATCGAGAGGCCTACGATCTGGCGCTCATGGGAAACCGACTCTCCCGCGTCCGTGAAGAGTTAGTCAACGGGCAGCTACGCCATTACGAGCTGTTCTTCAACCCTATTCGAGACGAACGTGGCACCGCGGGGGTCGCAGTTTTCGGCAAGGACGTAACCTGGCGCAAAGTAGCGGAGAATGAACTCGTGGCTGCGAAGGTCGAGGCGGAGGAGGCCAATATCGCCAAGAGCCAATTCCTGGCGAACATGAGCCACGAGTTGCGAACGCCACTCAACTCGGTGATCGGCTTCGCGAACATTCTGCTCAAGAACAAAGGCGGGCACCTCGTCGAGCGGGAGCTCGGCTTCCTTGAGCGAATCCAGGTAAACGGGCGCCATCTGCTCACGCTCATCAACGAAATCCTGGATCTCGCGAAGATCGAGTCCGGGAAACTCGAGCTCGAGACCCACCTCGTCGACCTGGGCGCCGTGGCCCGCGACGCGATGGCCCTGGTGGACGGCCAGATCAGGCAGAAGGAAGGCATGGTCGTGGTCAGGACCGAGGTGCCGGAGGGCCTGGCGAAGATGGAAAGTGATTCCGCCAAGTTGAAGCAGGTCCTCGTGAACCTTCTTGGGAACGCCCTCAAGTTCACCGAGAAGGGCGAGATCGTCATTCAGGTCCGTACCGAGGTGGGACGCAATGAACCCGTGGTGATCGAGGTACGGGATACCGGCATCGGCATCCCGCCGGAGCGGCGTGAGGCGATCTTTCAGGCGTTTCAGCAGGCCGAAGCCGGCACCGCGCGCACGTTCGGCGGCACAGGACTGGGGCTCACGATCTCTCGGGAATTGTGCAAGCTGATGGGTTACGGCCTTTCAGTGGATAGTGTGGTGGGGGAGGGGACAACCTTTTCGATCCACCTCCATCCAGGCGCGGCCGTTGATCTGGACGAGGACCATGCGATCGTCACCGATGAGGCTCCGGGAGGAGCGCCTGGAGACCTGGCACCAGATGCGGCGCCCCTCGTGCGTGCGCAGCAAGGTAAGCCGTATCACGTACTCGTCATCGACGACGACGCCGATTCCCGAGCGCTTCTGACCCATTACCTGAAAGGGTTTGGGTGCCGCGTGAGCGAGGCGGCGTCTGCGTCCGAGGGTATCTCGAAGGCCCGGAAGGATCACCCGGACCTGCTCACTCTCGACCTCATGATGCCCGATTTGGATGGTTGGGATACACTGCAGATCCTCAAGCAGGATCCGAATCTAAGAGACATCCCCGTCGTAGTGATCAGCGTGGTTGCAGGGGACGAACGCGGCCGTTTGCTTGGCGCCGTCGATCTGCTGAACAAGCCGTTCGAGCGCGAGGATCTGCTCCGGGTGCTGTGGCGGAATCTCGGTTCCCAAAGGTCTCGCCATGTGCTCGTGGTGGATGATGATCTCGAGTTTCAAGGGCTGATGGGCGAATACTTGGCCGGCGACAACGTCAAGTTGCAGTTCGCTTCGAGCGGGGAGGAGGCGCTCCAGATTATCGAGAAGGAATCCCCGGACGCGGTGTTCCTCGAGCTGACGCTGCCGGTGATGGACGGAATGGAGTTTCTCGACAGACTGCGCGCGATTCCCTACCACAGCGGACTCCCTGCCATCGTCGTGACTTCGAAGGACCTTGAACCCGACGAGCAAAGGATCCTGGTCGAACAAGCGTCGGGTGTTCTGTTCAAGGATGAGGAGTTGGAAGACCGGCTGAAAGACGTGATGAGCGCGCTCTTCCCCCCCAAGGCGGAGCCCGAAGGGGTCCAACCTGATTGAACGGTGTGGGTCCAGCCCGCACTCCCAGGAGATTGAATGCCTGAACATAGATACAGCACAGTTCTAGACCATTCCCGTGAAGAGGTGTTTCGGTGGCATACACGCCCCGGAGCGCTCGAACGCCTGACTCCTCCCTGGGAAGATGTCCGTGTGGTACGCCGAACCGGCGGAATCGAAGACGGCGGAAGGGTGGTTCTGCGCGTTCGCCGCGGACCCACCAAGATCCGATGGGAACTCGTGCACTCCGACTACGAGGAAGGGCACCGGTTCTGCGATGAGCAAGTCAACGGTCCCCTGGCCAGTTGGCGCCACGAGCACCGGTTCACCTCCACGGACGATGGCGGATGCCTCGTTGAGGACATCGTGGATTGGGCGCCTCCGCTCGGATCGGCGGGCCAACTGTTTGCTGGGCCAGTGGTGCAACGCGAACTCGACCGGCTCTTCGCGTTTCGGTATCGTCGACTTCGCGATGATCTCGATAGGGCCCGTCGATATGAAGCGAGGGGGCCGCTTACCGTGGCGATCAGCGGCGCTTCGGGCCTGGTTGGCTCGGCCCTCGTCCACATGCTCAACACCGCGGGTCACAAGGTTCTCCAGCTTGTGAGACGTCCCCCAGGCCCGCACGAGAATCTCGTTCAATGGAACCCCGAAACGGGCGAGATCGATGGCCGCAAGCTCGAGGGAATAGACGCCTTGGTTCATCTGGCCGGCGAGAGCATCGTGGGTGAGCGTTGGAGCGACGATAAGAAGAAGAGAATTCTGGAGAGCCGGGTCAAAGGAACGGAGTTACTTGCCCGCACGATCTCCCGGTTGGCTTCCAAGCCCAAGGTGATGGTCTCCGCCTCGGCCGTCGGTTACTACGGTGATCGTGGCAACGAGATTCTCACGGAGGCATCCCAACCGGGGAAGGGCTTCCTCGCTGGGGTCTGCCGCCAGTGGGAGGGGGCTACTAGGCTGGCCGAGAGGGCCGGGATCAGGGTGGTTCACCTCCGAACGGGTATGGTGTTGAGCCCCCGTGGTGGCGCGCTGGGCACCATGCTGCTTCCGTTCAAGGTCGGGATCGGTGGCCGTCTGGGGAGCGGCAAGCAGTACGTGAGCTGGATCGACAGCGACGACCTGCTCGGCCTGATCAACCACGCGATCTGCGAAGAATCCGTCAGCGGGCCGCTCAACGCTTCGGCGCCCTATCCGGTGCCCAACGCGACGTTTGCGGATGTCCTGGGCCGAGTGCTTCACAGGCCCACGGTCATTCCGGTGCCGGGACTGGCGATTCGTGCGCTTTTCGGGGAGATGGGGCGCGAGTTGCTCCTGAGCGGACAGCGCGTGCTTCCCAGGAAGGCCGAGTCGACGGGCTATGAGTTCCTCTTCCCAGGAGTGGAAGAGTCGCTCCGCTTTCAGTTGGGGCGGCTGGAAACCCCACCACCGAGGGCGGACTAGAAGGCTGTTCAAGAAGTACAGCGGGCCTTCTAGAGGTGAAACTCGCCTGTCGGGCTCAGCGTCGGATAGGAACGCCCGTCCTCCCGAAGTCTACGCGAGACTCGAGGATAGGCCCACTCGAATAGGATGCGTTCGAATTCTTCCGGCGGAAGCCTCGAGGTCTGGTACATACGCGCAGCTGTCCTCTGTCGGGCTGCCTCGAAGAGCAGGAGGGCGGTCGCCACGGAGACGTTGAGCGAGCTCGCCATGCCGAGCATGGGGATCTCCACGAGTTGGTCTGCAAGGCCCAGTGCCTCGTCGGTGAGGCCCAGAAGTTCGGCGCCCACCATGATCGCCGTCGGCGCTGTGAAGTCGACCTCACGGTAGTCGGCCGCACCGTCGCCGGGATGAGCGGCCACGATCCGGAATCCTTCGGCACGCAGAAATTCCGTCGCGGCCTGTAAGGTCCGATGCCTCACCACTTTCACCCACTTGGAGGTGCCGGCCGAGGTATGTGCGTGAATCTCCAAGCCGTCCTTCGGGGGAATCGCGTGGGCTTGCAAGACGCCGGCGGCGTCACAGTTGCGCAAGATCGCCGACAGATTGTGGCTCTTGTGCACCCGTTCCATGAGGACCGTAAGATCCGGTTGCCGGCGCCTCAGGACCTCCTGAAGTTTACGGAATCTCTCGGCATTCACCGCATTGCTCCTGCCAGGGTATCCTAGGCGTCGCCTCTTTTCAGGATCACCATGATCGCCCCGTCCGAGTGGTCTATCCCGAACCGAGTGGTCGCTTCCGGCGCGCTGAGATAGGTGATGGACTCGATGTCGGTGGCTCGGAAGGTCTTCAGCATCTGGAGTTGGCCAAGCCTGGATCCGTTCACGTAAACCCGAATGCCTGCCTGCCCTTGCAGGCTCAGGGAGACCGGGCCGCGCGTCCTGAGCCACATGGGCCGCAAACGCCGCACCGCGTCGTAGGCGTCCAGTTCCGATGTGGTTGCCAGTTCCTCGGCCGAAATCACCGCCCCTCTGTTGCGCGCGTTGGATTGCGATGGTAGGCCCGAGGATGAGCGGCCCGAGGATGAGCACGCGAGTGTCAGGAGGGTCGCTATTGCGACAAGAGCGGGTGACGTGCGCATGATCGACTCGTTTCGCATTGAAGAACAAACTGCTTCGCGTTTATCATACGTCCGGACGCCGGGAAGCTGTCAATCGGTGTCGGTCCTCGGGAGCGGTGCCTCCGCGACCGCTCTTAGTGCCCTCCCTGGGAGATCACCTCAGCCTCCCGGCCTGAGTTCTTCACGTGTTCGTCGAACCAGCCAATGAAGCGCGCCCACATGTCGAGCTTGTTCTCGATCGCCCGCGGCGTGTGTGATTCGTATGGGTAAACGTAGAGGACCGCGGGCTTCCCCAGCGTCGTGAGGGCCTGGATCATGCGTTCCGATTGCATGGGGAAGGTGCCCGTGTTGTTATCATCCCCTCCGTGGTACATGAGCAGAGGTGTGTTGATCTGGTCCGCCTTGAAGAAGGGCGACATCTCGATGTACGTCTGTGGTGCCTCCCAGATGCTGCGCCGCTCGGACTGGAAGCCCGCGGGCGTAAGCGACCGGTTGTAGGCGCCATCCCCGGCGATCCCGGCCTTGAAATACGGGCTGTTGGCCAGGATGTTGGCGGTCGCGAAGGCCCCGTAGCTGTGCCCCCCGTGGCCGATGCGATCGATGTCGATCACGCCCAACCCGTCCACGGCTCGGATGGCCCCGTACATCGCATCCACCAAGTTCGAGATGTACGTGTCGTTGTAATTCTCGCCGATGATGGGAATGTCCGGATAGACGAGCGCGTACCCCTGGGTGAGCCATATGTCGGACCAGCGGAGCCAGCTCATGTGAGTGAAGGCGTTTCGGTTGCGCCCTCGGACGGCGGCGTGCTCATAGCCCTCAGGCTCCTCGTACTCTCGGGGGTACGTCCAGAACATGGCCGGCACCTTCTGCCCCTCCACAAAACCAACGGGCAGCGACACGCGTCCCTGGACCGTGAGCCCGTCGCGCCTCTCGAACTCGAAATCGATGCGGCGGGCGGCCGTCACGGCGGGGAAGGGGTCGACGTTGTCGGTAAGGTTCTCCATGGAGTCGCCCCCACTCCACAGATAGCTGTCGGGAAAGTCCGTCGCCGACTCCCGGCTCACGATCATGCGGGTGAGTTCGGCATCCAGCGGGACCAGCGGCCGGTCGAACGAGTCCCGGGCCCCCTCGAAAACTCGGGACGTTGAGCCGTCAGTGACGCTCAGCCGGTCCACGAAGGGCCGTGGGCGGAAGTCCACCTTGAATCCGGCACCCGTGAGGTACGCCGAACGGCCGTCCGAGGCCATGAGCGCAAACGAGATGCCGTTTCCGGTGCGTGATGTCCATAGGTCGCCGGGCTGTTCCGTAGGATCATCGGTGTCGTGGAACTCCACCAGCATGCGTCTTGCCGAAGCGTCCTCGCTCAGGTTCCAGTAGGCCAGCCCCGACTCATCATCCTTCGAGACCTCCCCGAACACGCCGGATCCGTCCAGCGCATACGTCACCGACCCGATAGCATCCTCACTCTCGGCGGCGACCCGGGCCTGCTCCATGTCGAAGGGAGGCGGAAGCACCATGACCCGGTCGCTCCCTGGCGCGTCTCCGTCTTTCTCCGCACGCTGCAGGTAGCTGATGCCCACTCCGTCGGGACGCCATGCGAAGGCTCGCGGGTCGGTGCTCCCGTTCGAGCCGGGGCGACGCCTCCCCTCCTGGAGGGGACGCTCATCGAGGGTTGCCACCACCGTGCCCTGTCGGTCCGTGATCGAGGTCCGACGTGGGAAGCCCCGGTAGGAGGTTCTGAAGGAAAAGGGACGCTCGATGGCGGTCGTCAGCAGATGTAGCCCGTCGGGGCTCAGCGAGATCGACTCGAACATGGCCGGTTCGCCGATCATGCGGGGCGGCTTGCCGTCTGCCAGTTCCGCTATCTGGCTGCGCGTATAGTGCTCGAAGAGCGCCTCGTCGTGCTCGTCCCTCAACAAGAACGGATAGGTGGGCGTCGGCGTGGGCTCGGCACGAGTGCGCCTGACCACCGGACTGCTGGGTACGCGGTCGCGCGGCGGCTCCGGGCCTCGATCCTCGGGCACCACCAGCGTGATCACGGTTCCTTCCGGGGTCCACTGAAGCATGCGGGAAGGCTGGCCGCCCTGCCCCCGGGCACTGGTTCCGACAGTGGCGAGCACACGCACGTTGCCGAGGCTCCGGGCGCGGCCCGTGGCCGCGTCCGCGGTCCAGACCTCGGTCCCGCCCGTGAGGTGGGCCAGGAACGCGATCTGCGAGCCATCGGGCGACCAGGTCAAATCGCTCGCGAAGCTGCCCTCGGGAAGATCCACGTCCACGAAGCGCCTTGCGCTGAGCGAGTAGAAGCGCAGCCCGTAGATCCCGTACGTGTCGAGGTGCCAGAGGCGGTCCGTGTGCGGCCGGATCTCCAACTCGGCCAATCGATAGGTCTCCCTAGACATGAGCTCGAGGGTGGAGAGTTCCGTCACCAGCGGTATGAGGAAGTGGTCCCCGTCCGGGCTCATGTAGTTCAACCTGGCGTAGTTCTTGTCCGTCCCGAGCAACTCCTGGACCGACGCCGGAGGAAGGATGTACCGGTCGGCATCGGGATTGGTTGTCGGAGCATCTTGGGCCACCGCCCCATGGGGCGTCACGGACGCGACCGCGAGCCCGCCCGCGAGGATCAGGGCACGCAGAAGGGACTTCGCTCGCAGTGCTGAAAGCTGGGACACCATTACCTCCCTGAATGGACTATGCATGAAGGCTTTCACCTTAGGACCGGCGACCGCGGCGCGCCATGGCGAGACCGTGAAGTTGGCCTCGAGGTCTCGGAGGCGCGTTCCGATCGCTCGTCGTAGAGCCCTGTTCTGACGCTGAGCCCTAGGGGCGGTGGACTTCTGTTACGACACCGGCACCACGGGGACAGCGAACCCTCAAGAGGCATCTGGTGGCTTCTCGGTGAGGCTGACCACTAACCTCGCGTTGATGGTCGATTTCTGGAGACGAATGCCTTGCGGTGCTGGGCCAGGGAGGCCATCCTGATCGCGCAGCAGAAACGTGACTCCTTGGGTGGCCCTCCGTCTAAGTCGGCGTCCGGGGAGCGTGCCGTCACGTGTCACGCTATGGTGGTTTGATGTCCGATCCCGTCTCACGCCTGAACGCCGCCCTCGAAGGCCGCTACCGCATCGAGCGCGAGCTAGGCGAAGGCGGGATGGCCACGGTCTACCTGGCCGACGACATCAAGCACGAACGGAAGGTCGCGCTGAAGGTCTTGAAGTCGGAGTTAGCTGCGATCGTCGGCGCTGAGCGGTTTCTCGCTGAGATCAAGACGACGGCGAACCTGCAGCACCCGCACATCCTGCCGCTGTTCGACTCGGGCGAGGCAGACGGCTTCCTCTTCTACGTGATGCCGTATATCGAGGGGGAGACGCTACGGGACCGGATCGACAGGGAGAAGCAGCTCCCGATCGAGGACGCCATCGAAATCGCGAAGGCCGTGGCGGGCGCGCTCGATTACGCCCACCGGCACGGGGTCATTCATCGCGACATCAAACCAGAGAACGTGTTGACCCACGACGACCAGGTGCTCGTGGCCGACTTCGGCATCGCGATCGCCGTGTCGCAGGCCGGGGGATCGCGGCTCACCGAGACGGGGCTCTCTCTCGGCACGCCGCACTACATGAGTCCCGAGCAGGCGACCGGAGATCGCGACATCGACGGGCGCAGCGACGTGTACGCGTTGGGTTGCATGACTTACGAGATGCTGGTAGGGGAACCGCCACATACGGGGCCAACCACTCAGGCGATCATCGCAAAGCTCATCACCGAAGAGCCGGACCTGCCATCGAAACGCCGGTCCACCGTTCCGCCGAACGTCGACGGCGCGCTGCAAAAGGCCCTCGCAAAACTTCCGGCGGACCGTTTCGCGACGGCGGCCGATTTCTCGCGGGCCTTGGGCGACGTTTCGTTCACTAGCGCGACCGCGTCGCAGGGCGGCACTCAGGTCTCCTCCGAGAAGCGTTGGCGTCTGCTAGCCGTCGCGGCCTCGGCAGTGGCTATCCTGGCCTCGATCGCGGCCATCACCCTTGCCGTCACCACCGCCGAGACGCCCGCCACCCACCGCGTGAGTGTAGCGCTTCCGGAAGGACAGGGGTTGCGAAATCCGTGGCTCGGCACGTCGATCGCGGTTTCCGCCAACGGCGAGGTCTTCGCTTACCTCGGAGATCACGACGGTCCGACGTGGCAAATCTGGGTCAGGAAGCGTGGGGACCTCGAAGCGGAACCGGTCCGTGGAACAGCATCGGCCACCGACCCCGCCGTTTCTCCAGACGGAACGGAGATCGCGTTCACGACAGGTTCGCCCGGACCCATCAAGATCGTCACCCTCGCCGGTGGAGCGATCCGCACCGTCGTTGATTCCGCCGGCTGGCGGGGTCTCGATTGGCCCGGTGACGGTTATTTGTACTTCACAACGGTCGACGGGCTCGCTCGCGTACGCCTGGACGGTAGCGACATAGAAGTGCTCTCCACGCCGGAAGCCGGTGTGACGCACATTTACCCCGATGTGCTACCAGGATCGCGGGCAGCCGTCTTCACGATTTCCGATGCGCTCCAGGCGAGCGGAGAAATCGGCGTCGTGGAGTTCTCGACTGGCAAGATCACGACCCTGGCTACGGGAACCCACGCCCACTACTTGGCAACCGGCCACCTGAGTTGGACAACGGTATCGGGCGATCTCATGGCGGCACCCTTCGACCTCGATCGACTGGAGCTCACCGGGCAGGCCCAACCGATTGTCGAGCAAGTTTCCGTTGGACCGTATGGCGGTGCACACCTCGCCGTGTCGGCGACGGGGACCTTGCTGTATCGCCGAGGTGACATCATGAGCAGGGTGGCGCCGGTATGGGTTGCTCGCGACGGTACGGTTGAGGAAATCAAACCCGGGTGGGCGGCCCCTGTCATCGCCGGCTCCATGGGGATCGCCCTCTCCCCCGACGGTTCGCAATTCGTCTTCCCGATCATGGGCCCGCGCTCCACCGATTTATGGATGCATGACCTCAGCGGTAACGGGACCCGGTTGACGTTCGCCGGCCGCAACGCTCGACCGCAGTGGACTCCAGATGGAGAATCAGTCGGGTTTCTTTCCACGAGAGAACGGATTGGGCGTGAGGCCTGGGTGAAACGCGCCGACGGAAGCGGAACGGCCGAACGATTGCTTACGGATGACCGCCAGATTGACGAGCTGGCGTTCTCGCATGATGGCAAGTGGCTCGTTTACAGGTTGGGCTCGGGTGCGAGCCGCGACCTGTACGCCATGCGATTGGGGGTCGACACGGTGGGGACGGCGCTCCTCGTGACCGAATACGAAGAACGCTCTGCCTCCCTGTCGCCCGACGACCGCTGGATGGCGTACATCTCCAACGAGAGCGGACGCGATGAGGTTTTTGTCAGGCCGTTCCCCGTCGCCTCGGCATCCAAGTGGCAGGTATCGACCGACGGTGGCACCGAACCCGTATGGTCACGGGATGGGCGTGAACTGTTCTACCGCAACGGCGATGACGATCTCATTGCCGTGGAGATAAAGGCGGCGACATTGTTCTCGGTTGGACAAAAGCGCGTCTTGTTCTCTGCCCTTCCTTATCAAGCGGATCCGAATCACCCGAACTACGACGTGCATCCCGACGGCCAACGGTTTCTGATGTTGCGAAACGTATCGTCCGGCGGCGGTGAACTCATTTGGGTGGAACACTGGTTCGAGGAGTTGCGCGAGTTGCTCGGGGGTTGATCCGGGTCCGGGCCCGGGCAGGGCCCTTCAGGGAAGCAAGCTGGCCACCACGACACATTCCAGGCCGAAGGGCAGGTACCCGGCATACCCCAGGATCGGCATCTCAAGAATCTTGGGTGCCAATTGATGTTTCGGTCTTCGAGCGCATCGACGCGGCGGTGCGACAAAACGTTAGTTTGAACATTGAAACTGACGAGAAAGGCCGAAACCCAATTCAATAAACACTTTTGAACACACGCCGGGGTGGCGAAATCGGTAAACGCAGGGGACTTAAAAGTCCTCGACGGGTTCCTCTCAGGGCGCCTTCTGTAGGCCCAGTAAGGGTTTCTGGCGCGCTCGGTGACCCTGCGTGCACCCCCGTAACCCTCCGATTTGTTACCCGAACGTTACCGGCGGCGCTCTGGGGCCTCCGTCAGACTGGTCACTCAGCGGTCAACCTTGGACGGGGGGATAAACGCAGCGGCGTAATCTCACAGGTAGCCAGGTCGAAGTGATGCCCCGAGCCAACCTCACGCCACACCCCCGAGAAGTTGGTACAGAGGCGTACCTCGTATGTAAGGACGCTGAAGAGACTCACGATCGCGTGAAC
Source organism: Gemmatimonadota bacterium (assembly GCA_022561145.1). Taxonomy (GTDB): domain Bacteria; phylum Gemmatimonadota; class Gemmatimonadetes; order Longimicrobiales; family Gaopeijiaceae; genus JACZXQ01. The sequence goes on along the minus strand of JADFRS010000004.1, from coordinate 12,866 downwards.
GTCCCGATCGCCATCGGCCCATCTCACCCCCAGGACATGACCCTCGCGCTCGGAGGGTCCACCATCTTCGGTCGGTTCCACGCGGCATTGGACGTACTTGCCCCATATTCCCCGGCCACAACGGATGAACTCTCTTATCGGGTTGAAGTGGGGATGCAGCACAAGTTTCCTGCCTGCTGTGTAGGCGAGGTAGTTGAACGCGATCTTCGCTATCGCTCGGGCACTCTCTGGTCCCACCGATCCGATCACCTCCAGAGTCGTCTCACCCAGACCGCCACTGGGCAGATCAGGTATCGGGGTCCAATTCTTCGCGAGTCCTCTGGCATCAAGTTTGGCCTTGAGCCGTCGAAAGTCCACCGGATCGGTGCAGAAAAATGCGATGGTTTCAACATCGTAATCCGACGGAAGGTCCTTCAACCCATCGAAGTCCTTCTCCAAGAGGCAAGCGAAGCTCCCAGATCGACCAAGACGTACCTGTGGACGCAAAAAAAGGCCGGGGACCGCTATTCCGGGAGGCGGGGCACGAAGCCCTGCGTGGAGGGGACCGAGGGGGTGGTAGGCCGGATAGTTGAAATAGATGTCCCCGTCTTGAAAGAGGTCCGCGATTTCATGGACGGACTTCAACGCATGTTTGAGCCGGAGGAACCCTTCGTGCCCTTCTCGCGTCAACAATCGGTCAATCGTTTCGCCAAACAACTGATTGCACATTGCGCACACATAGGGCTTAGTCGACCGAGACAGGGTCAGTGCTTGTTTGAATCCGCCAAGAGCTTTAGGGAGCACATGCTCTGTGCTGAATTGGTTCCTAGCCTTCTGCTCAAGGCAGTAGATGCACGTCTCCATGGCATATCCTACCACAGTGGCCCGACCGGCGTGCCACTCGTCGTGTGTAGGGGCCTTGCCCTCCCTACTCCGACCTCCCCCCGCGTAGGACGTGCTGCGGCAAAGCGCGAGGGCCTCAAGGGTCCATGCTTTTCCGCGTACCCATTGCCCTATCAGCGTTCGGGTAACGTGTTTGGTAGCAAAGTAGCCGGGCACGCCCGCACCAAAGCCGGGTGGCAATGAGTGGCTAAGGTGATGGCGTGCAAGCACGTAGGGCCGGACGGGAAGGGGTGTCGGGCTCCCAAGCAGTTTGTGGATGATTCGGGCTACTGTCACGCACATGGACCGGGCTCGACCCAAACAATGGCGCAGCGCGGTCGCAAGGGCGCAGAGGCCACGGCAAAGAAACTTCGAGGTGTTGGCCTCGATCCTGCCGAGCTACCAAACCTCCGAACGCATGAGGACGCACAAGGCTGGCTCGAGACCATCGGCAGGGCCGTCGCGACAGGTCGGCTTTCCGATCGCCAGGCTCAGGCCGCTATTCGCGCAGTCAGCGAATGGGTGCGTACCGCCGGCGAACGGGCCACTGCGGAGGTGGTGAATGAACTCCGCTTCGAGATCGATCGAGTGAAGGCCGAAATCGCGTCCAGTTCGATCAAAGTGGTCTGATGGCACTGCGGCACCTTCACCGGCATGTTGAGAAGCTCACAAGAGACACAAGGGCTCTACGCCCACTTGGGGGAGCAGGTCGGTTCGCCGGTATCGAGCACCTGCGTGAACTCAGGCACTTCCCGCAGTTCGCTCGACAACACCTGCGCGTGATCGACCGAGAGACCGGTCTGCTCGTTCCGCTTGAACTCAACTGGATTCAGCGTCAGATCCTTGCGGCGGAGTTGCGTGCTCGACGACAGCGGCGCTCACCTCGCTTCCTGATCCTCAAGTACCGACGGGGCGGCGTAACCACGCTTCAACAGGCGTTGGGTTATTGGACGACGTGGGCAACACCGAACTCATTCGTGGCCACCCTCGCCCACCGGGCCGAAGACACCCGCAGCATCTTCGCGATGGTGAGTCGGTTCTATGATTACCAGCCGCACGAACGGCGTCATGACAAGACCACTGCTGGCGTCCATCACCTCGACTTCCCAGGCTGGGGCAGTGTCTACAAGGCTGAAACCGCAGGTGCGAGCGGAGCGTTTCGAGGCTCTCGACTCAGCCGACTTCACATCTCTGAAGCAGCCCATTGCACAGACCTTCGGGCCGTTCATCACGCCGTAAGCGATGCAGTCGAGGACAGGCCCTACGTCATGGAGTCGACCCCCAATGGTCGAAGCGGTAGGGGTGAGGCGTTCTACGAGTTCTGGCAGACGGCCAAGCGTGGCGAATCCGACTTCATACCCCTGTTCTTTCCCTGGCACGCAGATCCCCGGAACGCGCTCACGTTGCTTGAGCCCGATGAACTGGGAGACCTAAGTGACCAGGAGGCACGGCTACAGATTCGGTTTGATCTACGCCCAGAGCAGGTGAAGTGGTGGCGCGCCAAGCGGCTGGAACTCGTGGCAGACGGTCGGAGCGCGAGCGTGGTTTATCAAGAGCATCCGCACGATGACGAGAGTTGCTTCCTCACGGGAGGAGAGAGCTATTTCGCCGGTGAACTGATCGACAAAGCTTACGAGCAGTGCCGCCCTCCACTCTCACCCGGCGAACTCACCCGTGACTACGGCCCGCTCCATGCCTCGATCGTGAGCGGACGATTCCGCATCTGGGAGGAGTATCAGCCGGGCGCTCGATACGTGATCGGCGTAGATCCAGCCGAAGGCATCCGTGGTGACGATTCGGCGGTTTGCGGGGTCAACCTCAAGACCGGGGAGCAGGCGTTCGCGTTCAACCGCAACGACATCCCGCCGGACGTCTTGGGGGCTGAGGTGATCGGCGATCGCGACTACGGGCTCGGATGGCTTTGGAGCAAACCGGGCTCCTACACGCCGGCCTATGTGATTGTAGAACGCCCGAATCACGGTCACGCCGTGCTGACGGGATTACTAAAGCTAGCCGCCTACCCCGACTCGTCAGTCCATCACGACATCGATGAAACGGCCGAGGATGCACGGGAGTCGAAGCGTGCAGGCTGGAGGCACAACCACATCCAGTTGACCACTGCGGTTGGTCGAGCACTACGCGAGGAATTTCCTGTGGTGCGTGACATCGAGACTGTCACGTCGATTCAAAACGTCTCGAATGAGCAGGGGACGGCCAAGTTCGGTGGGCGTGACCTGGCCGTCGCCTGGGGTTTATGCGCGATCGGGATGCCCCACGCGAGTTGGGGAGGTGGCTTTGCATTGGTTGGTGGACGGATCATCGATTTCGATGCTGGTGTGGCTTACGATCCTGACGACTTCGGTGGGTTCTAGGGGCAGCTTCGCCTGATCGGCTGGACGCCGTCGTGATCGGCCTGTGTGCGTCCATGGGCGGGATCGGGCAGCCCACGGTTTCGTTCGAGGCCATCAGCGCCTAGGGACCTTACGAGGGCCACGCCAGTGGCAGACGTTCCCCCGGACGTGCGCCCCAAAAGTTGGACAGAGTTGACCCCCTAGCTTTGTGAATCCTCCACCCCTCCGCCGAGGGAGAGGAAGGCCATCGGAGAACGGTTGCCCAGGCTCGAGTGTCTACGCTCACGATTGTAATAGCGGATGCGCCGAGCGACCACGGCCTGGAGTTCGCTGAGATCCTCGGCGTCGAGGAAGAGCGAGTGATTCTCGCCTTTGAAGCGCCCGTGGAAGCTCTCGATCTCCGGGTTGTCGCGGGCCCCGCGAAGGGCGTAGGAGATCCGCACGTGGTCGTCCAGGAGCAACTGGGCCGTCCATGCGTAGCTCGTGAAGACGCTGTCCTGGTCGTGATGGACGATCAGGCCTTCGAGGGGTCGTCCGAGCCGGCGCAGCGTCCGCTTCGCCCGCTTCCACGCCTCCAGCGCGAGCTCCCTCACGGCCCGCTCTCCCACGGCGTGACCCGGAACCAGTTTGCCCGCATGATCGAGCAGAACGATCAGGTGTGCCTTCGCCCGCCCCCCGGCATAGACGAGCTCGGTGAAGTCCGTGTAGAGCACATCGAAGAGCCCGATGCCGTCCAGCCTGGCCACGAGGTTGACTCGATCCCCAGCGGCTTCGATCGCCTGACGAACTCCACTCGGCTTCGGTCTGCGTGTAGCCCGTCGTAGCGGGAGATCCCAGCACTGGTGCAGCTTCCGGACGACCTTGTGGTTCACCACTCGGCCGAGGCGCTCGCCCAGTTCTGGCACCGTCCGGCGGTATCCGTACCCGGGGTGGTCTCGCGCGATGGCCTCCAGCGGACGCCTCAGTTCGGCGTACTTCTCCTCATAGCTTCGCACAGCCCGTGCGCGGTGGTAGTACCACGTCGAGCGCGCCAGCTCCGACACCGACAGGACAACCCCTAGCGGATACTCCTCGACAACGCTCCGGGCCAGCCCGACCTTCTCACGCACGCTCATCCGTGCTGCCCCAAGAAGTTTTTTAAAAGCGCGATCTCGACTTCCTTCTGCCCTAGCAGCCGCTCGAGCTCGCTGATCCGACGCTCATAGTCCGCGACCGTCGAGTCCTGCGCGAACAGCTCCGGGCCCCGCTCCAGCACCGTCTTGCGCCACAGCCCCACCGAGTTCGCGTGCAGCCCGTAGGCCCGCGCCACTTGCCCCACGGTCTTCGAGCCCGTCAGGACCTCCATGACCGCCTGAAACTTCAGCTTCGGCGAATACGTCCGCCTCTTCGCTCGTACCATCCTGCACCTCCTGCGCCTATACGACGCTCGGTTCGGCAGGAGGTCAACTCCACAATCAGCCTATGTCCAACTTCTGGGGCTCATATCCCGACCTCTGGTCCACCGCTGGAGCGTCAGAGCCGAATCTCTTGAACAAGGAGTAGTTAAGCCACTTTCCCCGCAGTGGCCCGCAGAGGGGTTCGTGGTTTGTCACCATCGGCTGCCGCCCGATGTCGATAAGTGCGCCCCACCGGCACGACCAACCCACGGTTGCGAGCCCGCCACAGTCCCGTACTTTGAAGCTCTGCTTACAAGAGCACTGCACGCCTGTCCGTCCACCGGGCAACGCGTCACCCCCTGCGAGGAGAGTCTTCATGCGGACCCGTACCTTCATCTTCACCCTGCTCACGCTGGTCCTGACTCTGCCGTCGTTTACGGCCGCCCAGGAACCGGAGGGCACACTCGCGCTCGAGACGTACCTGGATTGGGAGACGGTGGCTAATCCACAGGTCTCGCCCGACGGCCGCCAGATCCTGTTCACGCGGGGTTGGGTGGACAAGATCAACGATCGCCGGCGGTCCTCCATCTGGGTCATGAACGCCGACGGCTCGAGGAGCCGCGTGCTCATCGAGGGCTCCAGCCCTATCTGGTCCCCGGACGGGACGCGGGTCGCGTTCATGGACGAGGGCGAGCCTGACGGCCGTCAAATATTCGTGCGCTGGATGGACGCCGAGGGCTCCATCACGCAGATCACGCGGGTCGAGAAGTCGCCCGGCAACCTCCGCTGGTCACCCGACGGAACGCAAATCTCGTTCACGATGTCCGTCGACTCGGACGACAGCGAGTGGAATGTGAAGCTTCCAGCACGTCCCGAGGGCGCCAAGTGGACGAAGGACCCCAAGGTCGTCGACCGTCTCAACTACAAGCGGGATCGCCGTGGCTTCATCGATGACGGGTACACGCACATCTTCGTCGTTCCGGCAGAGGGTGGCACCCCACGCCAGCTCACGGACGGTGATTGGAACCACAGTGGCCCGGAGTGGATGCCCGACGGCCAAAGCCTGGTCTTCAGCTCGCTTCGAGTCGAAGACGCCGAATACATATGGCGCGAGTCCGAGATCTACAGCGTTGCGGTCGCAGACGGATCGATTCGCCAGCTCACGACCCGGAAGGGTCAGGACGGGAGCCCCGTGCCTTCGCCCGACGGACGGTTGATCGCCTACCAGGGCCAGGATTTTTCCGAGGACACCTATCGCGAAAACGGCCTCTACGTCATGAACGCCGACGGCTCGAACCCGAGGCGGATCGCAGGAGAGCTCGGTCGGCGCTTGGCGAACGTGACCTGGGCCGAGGACGGTAGTGGCGTCTACTTCAACGCCAGCCTGAAGGGCACGAGCAACTTCTGGTTCGCGCCCGTGAACGGGCAACCCCGGCAGGTGACCGAGGGCAACCACATTCTACGCGTTTCGTCGATCGATTCACACGGAAACGCTTTGGGAACGCGCTCGAGCTACCAGCAGCCCGGCGACGTCATCGCATTCAACGTGAACCGGCCGAATGACATCCGGCAGCTCACCCACGTGAATGCCGACGTGCTCGTGGGAGTGACGCTCGGTGAGGTCGAGGAGATCTGGTACAAGTCGGTGGACGATTTCGATATTCAGGGCTGGATCATCAAGCCACCGAATTTCGACCCGAACCGTACGTACCCGATGATGCTCGCCATCCATGGCGGACCGCACGGCATGTACGGAGTGGGCTTCAACTTCGGCTGGCAGAACCATGCGGCCAACGGGTATGTGGTGCTCTACACGAACCCGCGGGGCAGCGCTGGATATGGCAGCGTGTTCGGTAACTCGATCAAGAACGCCTATCCGGGTTTCGACTACGACGACCTGATGGCCGGCGTGGACCTGGTCGTCGACCGGGGCTACATCGACGAAGACAACCTGTTCGTGTATGGCTGCTCGGGCGGAGGTGTGCTGACCTCGTGGATCGTGGGGCACACCGATCGCTTCGCGGCCGCCTCGGCCAACTGCCCGGTGATCAACTGGTTCTCGTTCGTGGGCACCACCGACGGCGCGGGCTGGTACAGGAACTTCAAGGAGTTCCCATGGGACGACCCGAGCGAGCACCTGCGCCGTTCGCCGATCATGTACGTGGGCAACGTCTCGACGCCCACCATGCTCATGACGGGTGACAACGACCTGCGTACGCCGATGGGGCAGACGGAGGAGTTCTACCAAGCCCTCAAGGTGCTGAAGGTGCCGACCCTCATGGTCCGGTATCAGGACGAGTGGCACGGCACCAGCTCGAACCCCTCGAACTTCCTGCGCACGCAGCTGTTCCTGCGGCAGTGGTTCAAGAAGTGGGAGAAGCCGAAGGCCGTCACGCAGTAGGCCGGCCCTGGCGGTACCTCGCCGCCCGCGGCCGAAGGCCGAGGGCGCCTCGTTCTAGCGGACGAGGCGCCCTTCGCTTACCCACACCACCTCACCCACGGTGACCGTCGCGTCATGGAAGAAATTCCACCGCACGTAGCCGCCTTCCACCGCACCACCTAGTTCCGTGTTGTCACCCAGTGAAAGCCGCACCACGCCGGCCCCATAGCCATAGTACGGAATCCAGGGCGAGCCCACGGTAGGTATCGCCAGACGGGGATTGAACCCCAGCGCGAACTCCCGAAACGCCCGACCCGAGCTGCCCGCCGCATCGAGCTCGGCCTCCACAGCCTCCAGTCCGGTGGTGGCCGTGATGTTCACGACGCGGCCTCGCGCGATCTCGAGCACGAGCCCCTCCACCATCTGTCCCTGCCACACGGTGGGTGGGAACGCCATGCGACCGTCCACGCTCCCTTCGATGGGCGCGACCCGAATGGCCCCGGCCGGCAACTCGATCTCACGGTCGATGAGGTTCAGGGCGGTTGCGGCCGCGCGTGCGGAGGCGTCGCCGTCCTGCTTGGTTACGGGCCGGTCGCCGATCTGGAACGTGATATCGGTGCCCAGCGGCGTGGTGACCCGGATCACCTGGCCCCGCATCTCCGACTCGAACCGACGCTGGTGCAAGGCGAGGGCGCTATAGTTCGTCTGCAGCAAGGCCCTTAGCAACGTCTGGCTAACCGTGCGGTCGGTCGGCATCAGGTTGCCCTGCAAGTCGTACGCGCCCGCCCAGTGGAAGTGGATCGTACGAGCACGTCCGGTACGGAGCAGCGCCCGCATGGCCGCGTAGGGCGCATGCTGTGTTCCCGCGCCCGGCAACATCACCGCCACGTCGACCTCCAGGAAGTACTCGCCCATCTCTTGGACCGTCAGTCCTTCCAAGTCCCGTCCGAACGGCGTCTCCCAGCCCGCCGGATGCGACCCGTCGACCGCGATGGCGCCCAGATCATGCCCACCGGCGCGAGCCACAAGGCGGCGAAGCACCGGAACGAGCGGACTGAAATCCCCGGGCATCGCCACCAGCAGAACCCGCTCGCCGGGCGATATCGCCATGCGCTCGACGAGCTTGGTGGCGACGGCCTCCCAGGGCAGTCGAGTTTGGCCGGCCACCGTGTTGGGCAGTGCGACGAGCACACCGGCACAAAGGGCTACGGCACGCCAGCTGTGTGATCCAACGAGTGCCTGCGTTCGGTGTGGCATCACGATCCGCGGTCGGGGTGAACGATGGAAACGAAAGCTGGGGAGCGGTGCGGTTCGTCGCCAGGGGTACGACCCCGAGAGCCGACATGAAGCCCCGCGTTATCTTGCCCGTGTCCGGCCGAGGTCACACCTTGGGCGAGCCCTTACGAGTCGGGTAGGGCCCACCTTCGAGCCGAGACGGAATGAGCGCACTCCGAAGAGCAGGACCTCTTGCCATGTTGGCTATCGCAACGGCGCTCCCCACGAGTGCGCAAGAAGCCCAAGTGGCTCCGCCCTCGTCGACCCGGGAGGGCGTCTATACCGAAGAGCAGGCCGAACGTGGCAAGGAGATCATGCGTGACATTTGCGCCGAATGCCACATGGACGACGAGTTCATGGGCACGTTCATCAAGTCATGGGCCGGCGCGAGTGTGGGGGACCTTTTCGAGGAGGTCAGCACCAAGATGCCGGAGGATCGGCCCGGTTCAATGCGACCTCGCGAATATGCCCAGGTCCTCGCGTACATCTTCCAGTTGAACGGACTTCCAGCAGGTGAAGTTCCAATGTCGTCGAGTATTGAAGAACTCAGAGAGATCATCATCGAAGGGAGTCAGGGATGACGTTCAGGGGATGGAGCACGTGGGCCGCCGCCGCCTTGGCAGGAGCCCTGCTAGTGGGCCTGACAGCCGGTGCCGCCGCGGGCCAACGTATGGGCACCGAGGGCGGCGAGTGGCGCTACTGGGGTGGGGACGAAGGCAGTAGCCGATACTCGCCGCTGGATCAAATCGACGCCGGCAACTTCGAGAGCCTGGAAGTCGTCTGGCGCTGGAAGGCAGCCAACTACGGTCCCCAACCCGACTTCATCTACCGGGCTACGCCGTTGAAGGTAGGCGACAAGCTGTTCACCGTAGCGGGCTCCCGACGAGCGGTCGTCGCCATCGATCCGGCTACGGGCGAGACCCTATGGATGTGGCGCATGCGCAACAACCCCCGGTGGGAGGCCTCTACCCGCCAGAACTACGGCAAGGGCGTCGCGTACGCCGAGGTGGACGGCCGGGGCGTCATATACGTGATCACTCCCGGCTATTACATGGCCGCGCTCGACGCCGAGACGGGCGTTCCGATTCCGTACTTCGGCATGAACGGCATCGTGGATCTGCATCTGGGCCTTGGCGACTATCCGGTGGACGCCGATAGGGGGATCCTGAGCTCGGGCGACATAACGTCGTCGTCCGCCCCCATCGTCGTGAACGGCGTGATCGTCGTGGGCAACTCGCACGACCGCGGGTACTACCCGAGGCGCCCGGAGAACGTCCCGGGACACATCCGTGGGTACGACGCCAAGACCGGCGAGATGATCTGGAAGTTCAATGTCGTTCCCGGTCCGGGTGAATTCGGCCACGACACATGGGAGGGTGATTCCTGGAAGTACACCGGGAACGTATCGGCCTGGGCGCCCCTGTCCGCCGACTCGGAGCTCGACATCGTCTATGTCACGACCGACACGCCCACCAACGACTACTACGGCGGCGACCGTCTGGGAGGGAATCTTTTCGGCACCAGCATCATCGCCTTGAACGCCCGGACGGGGGAGCGGGTCTGGCACTTCCAGATGGTTCATCACGACATCTGGAACTACGACAACCCGAATGCCCCCAAGGTGCTCGACGTGATGCAGGACGGACGCCGTGTACCGATGGTGATCGAGACCACCAAGCAGGGCTGGGCGTACGTGTTCAACCGCGAGAACGGCGTGCCCGTGTGGCCGATCGAAGAGATGCCCGTGCCCCAGTCCGACACACCCGGCGAGCGGACGTCACCCACTCAGCCCTTCGTGACCAAGCCGGCGGCCTTCGAGCTCCAAGGCGTGACCGAGGACGACCTCATCGACTTCACGCCCGAGCTGCGTGCGGCGGCCCTCGAACTGGCCGGCGAGTACCGCATGGGTCCGCGGTTCAATCCGCCGTCGTTGCTGAACCACCCCGACGGGACGAAGGGCGCCTTCCACGCTCCCGGGGCCAACGGAGGGGCCAATATTCCGGGCGGTTCATCGATCGATCCCGAAAACGGCATTCTCTACGTGGCCAGCCAGAGAGGTCATTCGGTCATCTCCCTGGTGCCGGGCAGCTCGGCCCAGCCCCGCCCGTCCAACCTATGTCCAGATCCGGCCGTGCCGTGCGCCAGTAGCGCCACCTACGTGGCGACGGGCCCAGGTGGTATCCGAGGCCCCCAAGGACTGCCGCTGCTGAAGCCCCCCTACGGAGCGATCACGGCCATCGACCTGAAGACCGGCGATCACCTATGGCGCATCCCCAACGGGGACACGCCCGACAACATCAAGAACCACCGGGCCCTGCAGGGCCTCGACATCCCGAATACCGGGAAGAACGCCCATGCCAACATCCTCACCACCAAGACACTGCTGATCTACGGAGAGGGCAGGGGCCAGGAGCCCATCCTGCACGCGGTGGACAAGATGACGGGGGAAGAGATCGGTCGGGTCGAGCTTCCGGCTACCACCAATACGGCGATGATGTCGTATATGCACGACGGCAGGCAGTTCATCGTGCTCGCGGTGGCCGGAGCCGGCGTGGAGGCCGAGTTGGTGGCTCTGGCCTTGCCCATTCGGCCCTAATAGGGCCCATTCGGCCCGATTCGACCCGAACTTGGGCCGACGAATAAGGCCGAATCAGGCCGAGCCGGTCACCGCTTGATGTGCTTCCTGAGCATCCGCGGACCGACCTCGGCTCCGTACACGTTACCCATCGCGTCCACGGCAACGCCCTCGGCCGCGCTGGTGCCGGAGTTGTTCGGATCGGGCTCCGGGTCCGGGATGAACGCGTGCACCCATCCGTCGCGGGCGCTGCCGATGTAGATGCCTCGATGCCAACCCGGGTTACGCCGGGCGTTGGACTCCGAGTCGGCCGCGTACAGCACGTCGTTCTCGTCGATGAACAGCCCGCTCGGCCGTCCGAACTGGGTCCAGGTGGCGAGATGGTTGCCGTCCTGATCGAATATCTGAATGCGGCTGTTGGCGCGGTCACCCACGAACAGGCGGCCCTGGGAGTCCATGGCGAGGGCGTGCGGATCCCTGAACTCGCCCGCCTCGGAGCCCGTGCGGCCCCATTCCTTGATGAACGTCCCGTCACTCGAGAACTTGACGATCCGGTTGTTGCCGCCAGCGTCGTGGCCGTCTGCGACGAAGATGTCACCGTTGGGCGCAACCAGGACGTCCGAGGGTTTGCGGAATGTGTCGGGCCCGTCTCCAGGCACGCCCTTCTTGCCCAGGGTCATGAGCAACTCGCCCTCCGGGCTGAACTTGAGGACCTCATGCCCGCGGCCCTCCGGCTGCTCCCCGAAGCCCAGCGCGTCGGCGACCCACACGTTGCCCTCCCGATCGACGTGCATCCCGTGAGGCCAGAGGATCATTCCCGCGCCGAAGCTCCTGAGCAGATTCCCCTCCAGATCGAATTGGAGGATCGGATCGACCTCGTCCGCGCCGGCGCACGTGTTCACGCCGCAGCGCTCACCCACCCAAATCGTGCGGCCGTCCGGTGAAGGGTACACGGCGCTCGTCGCGCCCCAGGTCCGCCCCTCCGACAGCTTGCCCCATACGCCGCGCACGGTGCCGTAGGTGTTGCTCTGTGCGTGCGCCGGGCCAGCCGCCGCGAGAATGCCGAGCAACACAATAAACGGCCGGATTCCTCTTACACTCGTAAATGACATCGACATTGCTCCCTTTCGAGACCCACGGTCATGGAGGAGAACTTCGCGGATTGGACTCGCCGGGCGCCCTCCGAGAGGGCAGCTCGCCCTTCAGGTCCGGATAGAGCGAACGATTCAGCCAAATGATCCACAGGGCAAGCGCGAGGGCGACGACTCCACCGGCGTAGGTCATCCAAGAGCCACCCGCGAGGTCGACTCCCTCCGACCCGAGGTAGAGCGCGAGCGCGTTGTTGATCGTGTGCCACAACATGGCGGGAAAGATCGAGCCGGTGACAACGGTGATCGCCGCCAGGATCACTCCGAGCACCGCGGTGGAAGGGATCCGGAAGATCTGGAAGTGGAAAAAACCGAAGATCCCGCCCACGACCAAGCACAACACCACCGGACTGAAGCGGCGCCTCAACCCGTGGAGCAGGACACCGCGGAACGTCAGTTCCTCCACGATGCCGGGGATCACGGACAGCAAGATCACAATCTGCCAGACGGGGATCTCTTCGGGCAACAGGGCTTGGCCGAAGCTCTCGAGAAGTTCGCGTGGCATCGGCAGAACCAGGTTCACGAGCTGGAAGAACCCCGTCACCACGATCAACGCGGCCGGCGCGCCGAGCACCACTCCGAGCCATACGCCCGGCTTCGGGGCCCGCAACGCCAGGGCCTCACGAACGTTCAGCTTGAAATGCCACACCATCAGCAACGGGGCGACGAGGAACACCACGCCCACGTGGAAGACCGCTGTCCATCGGATGTCCTCGAAGCCGATGTTCATCTCCAGCAGGATCTTCACGGCCCAAAAGACGACGAACCACTGGAGTACCCGCTTTCGGAACAGCGCGGGTCCGCCCAAGAACTCCGCCCGGTCCGAGTCGGCCCCCGCGACCAGATTTTCGTCCTCCAGGGCCCTTGCCGCCAACCTACCCGTGTAGGCCGCCGCAGCCG
>JADFRS010000095.1 GCA_022561145.1 Gemmatimonadota bacterium | reverse complement strand
CGCTGAGCAGTCCAGCGGGTGCGTGTGCTCGTACACTCGGCTGGCCAGGGACGGAGCTCTTAGCCGTCCTCATCCAGCTCCCAACTGGGTAACCCCACAGTCTCTTCGAGCCGGTGAATGTGGCCAACCATCCAGCCGCGCTCTTCGGCCGGGACGGCTTGTCTGCCTCTGCCCGGTGCGGGTCCACCGCGGTTGGGATTGTTGGGGTCGTAGCGATCGATGTCCTGGCGCGACATATCGGGCGCGCGCAGCCCGGCAGCGGCGATCTCCCACGTGATCTTCGCAAGATGCTCGATCTGCAGGGCGAGACTGACCGCCCGGCTCACCGTGGGCGCCGCGGTGACGATGCCGTGCCCTTTGAGCAGGACGAGGTCACGATCGCCCATGACCTCGAGCATGTCGTTCGCCATCTGCTTATCGGTCACCGTTGCCGCGCGAGAATACTCTGGAACTCCCCGAATGGCCATCGCGGCCTCGGCGGGAGCGTATCCGCCAAAGATCGGCCGGAACTGCAGACCGGTGACCCCGCACAGGAGCGTGTAGTAGGGATGGGCGTGAACCACCGCCCCGATGTCCGGCCGGGCACGGTAGAGCTCTCCGTGAACGGGAGTCTCGCCCGGCGCAAAATGTCTCTTCCCGAGACCTGGCCCCTCACCGTCGAAATCGACCTGGCGGATGTGGTGGAGGTTGGTGTAGCGCAGTCCTGCCTCGGCACCGCCTCCACGGCACCGCACGTACATTTCATCGGTACCGGGAACCCGCGCGCTCACGTGTCCGGTGGAGCCGATCTCCAAGCCGATGACACGGGAGGCGATAGCGACCTGCTTCCTCAGCTCTTTGTCGTCCTCGGCCATGTCACCCCCGATTGCCAGAAATCGTAATGCGCACGTCTCTCATTATGGGCCGAGGACTTCCTCAGTGCTGATACGCAAAGCCACACGGCGTTCAAGCATGATTTCAGCCCGCTCTCGGGACGATTGCAACATAGCCAGCGTCAACTCGAAAGTCGCCACCGTCCACGAACCATCGTGGACAGGAGTAACATCGCGGGCAACAAATTGATAGCGTTCGTCAAACGCAACGTCCCGTCCTGATTTTTCGACCCGTGTAAGCGGAGGGCCATGAAGGGGGTCTGTGTTCGCGCACTGACGGTCACTGCGGTCGGTATGAGCCTTGCGCTTGTCGCCACGGCGTGCGGCGGGGAGGATCCGACGGCGACGCCGGCTCCAACCGCGACCGGGGCCGGCCCCACCCCGGCCGTCGGCCCCGAGGCGCCACCACTGGCCGAGCAGTGGCAAGAGCGCCACGGCGGCACGCTGGTCTTCGCCACCTCCAAGGGCGTGGACTCGCCAAACCCGTTCGTGACCACCGTCTCCGTTGACGAGCACATCAAGGAGATGTGGCTCGAGCCGCTCCTCCACCTCGCCGACGACGGCAGCCTCGTCCCGGTGTTGGCGACGTCCTGGGTGAGCAACGATGACCACTCGGTATGGACATTCCACCTCCGCCGGGGGGTGAAGTTCCACGACGGGCAGGAGATGACGTCAGCCGACGTCGTCTGGACCGTGAAGTACATCCTGAATCCCGACAACGCAGCAAGAGGCGCAGGCCCCCTCGGGCCGGTCATCGACTCGGTGGAGGCGGTCGACAAGTACACCGTCCGGTTCAACATGAAGGGGAGCCAGCCCGCATTCCCGCAGATCACCCAGGGCATCAACCCGCTGCCCGTCATTCCGGCGAACTCGATGGAGACGGGGGTGCTCCGCATGAGCACACCGCCCTCCGGGACGGGGCCGTTCAAGTTCGAGAGCTGGACGCCGGGAGGCAATACCGTCGTGGTCCGCAACGACGACTACTGGGCGGGCAAGCCGTACCTGGACAAGATCGTCTTCCAGTTCGTGTCCAGCGCCACGGGCCGAGCGAATGCGCTTCGGACCGGGGAGATCCAGATGGCCGAGCGGCTGGGGCCCTCCTTCGCGAACCGCGTTCTGGCCGGTGAGATACGCGGGATCAGCGTGCTCGCGCCTCCGCTGTCCGGCTACCGCCGGATCATGTTCAACGTCGAGTCGCCGATATTCAAGGACAAGAACGTGCGTCTGGCGGCCGTCTACGGGATGGACATGCAGAAGCTCCTGGACGAGGCGTTCTTTGGCCTCGGTTATTTGGTGCATCTGCCGGTGCCTCCAGGGTCGGTATGGGAAGAGGCACTATTGGCCTGCTGTCCCAAGAGGTACGCGGACCCCGACAAGGCAAGGGCGCTGCTCGCTGCTTCCGACTACAACAGTGAGCCGGTGCGGCTCTACGTCCAGCGGGGCCGTGAGGGCGTCGGCGAGAGCCTCTCGCGCCAGCTCAGGGAGGTCGGCTTCAACATTGACTTGACGGTCCTGGAGTCCGGCATCTACACCGAGAAGCAGGACGCCGGAGACTTCGACCTAACCCCCGAGGGCGACTCGTTTGACGGCGATCCTATCCGCGACAATCAGGCTAACTGGCGCTGTGAGGAACGCGAGCGCCGCCATGCCAACAGGTCCCGAATGTGCAATCCGGGGCTCGATGCGCTCCTCGATGAGTACGGCAAGCTCGCAGACCTCGACGACAGACTGGAGATGTTCGCCAAGATCATGCCCATTGTTCACGACGAGGTCATAGGCAAGCACATGGGCTGGAACTACACTCGGTTCTTCGGCTGGAACGACAACGTCAAGGGATTCGCGAACCGCGGTAGCGGCTACACGACCCGACCCGTGGGTGGCGGACTCTGGCGCGTCTACTTCGAGGGCTAGGCGTAGCTATTTCACGCGCCACCCGGTCGCATGCGTCAGAGGTCATTGGGGCCTTCCACCGTCCCTTCACCTCCGAATCGGGCCAGGTGAGTGTCAGCATTGCGGAAGGTACGGACACGCTGTCCGGCAGCAGGGCGCTAGGGATCGTGCCGTGACCCTCCCTGAAGCAAGCAGGATTCAGTTCGCGTCTGATCTCCAGATTTGCCGCATCTTGAACGGGATGTGGCAAGTGTCCGGCGCCCATGGGTTCATCGATCCTGAGACCGCAGTCGAGAACATGTTCGACTACCTGGCCTCCGGGTTCACCACGTGGGACCTGGCAGACCACTACGGACCGGCGGAGGATTTCGTCGGGCAATTTCGCCGTGAGCTGGCTGCCTCTCGTGGAGCCGGAGCCCTGTCCGGTGTCCAAGCGTTCACGAAGTGGGTGCCGCAGCCCGGCAAGATAACGCGCGGGCTGGTCGAAGAGAGCGTCGCGATCTCCCTGCGAAGGATGGGCGTCGAGGCATTGGATCTGTTGCAGTTCCACTGGTGGGACTACACGGACGCGAACTACCTCGACGCGCTGACCCACTTGTCCGATCTTCAGCATCAGGGCACGATCCGACACCTCGGCCTGACCAACTTCGACACGGAGCACCTGAAACGCATCGTCGACCACGGGATCGAGGTTGTGTCAAACCAGGTGCAGTTCTCGCTGATCGATCGGCGGCCTGAGGTCCGGATGGTCCAGTTTTGCCAGGAGTCCGGCATCCAGCTCCTCACATACGGGACCCTCTGCGGCGGGCTGCTGTCCGACAAGTACCTGGGGCAGCCACAGCCTCGGGGCAGCGCGCTGGACACGGCCAGCCTCTCAAAGTACGTGCGGATGATTGAAGCCTGGGGCGATTGGGACTTGTTTCAGCAGCTCCTGGTCACGCTGAAGGGTATCGGCGACAAGAACAGTGTGAGCATCGCCAACGTAGCCGTGCGGTACATTCTGGACCGGCCAACAGTCGCAGGGGTGATCGTCGGGGCCCGGCTGGGCCTCACCGACCACCGGGAAGAGAACGCCCGGGTTTTCGATTTCGCCCTGGACGGAGAAGACCTTGACCAGATCGAGGCCGTTCTCCGGAATGCGCGTGATCTCTACCGCCTGATTGGGGACTGCGGTGACGAGTACCGGCGCTAGGATAGGCTTCGGTTCCCCGACCAGAGCGAGCTTCCGGCGGCGGCGACCACAGTGCCGCCAAGTCCCGTTCCAAGCCCGCTAGGTCGATTCCATCTCGTCGTTCCCGCAGACGCGAACGAGCCCCTCGTCATCGGGCTCCGGCCTAGAGAACTGCGGGTCTCGGCCGTTGCTGACGTCATCGACGGCCCGCTGTAACTGCTTGCGGACCATGATCAACAGCCGGTCCCCCACCCCGAGGTGCTCGAGGCTGCGGTCCGCTATGGGCCCCTGCGTCTCATTGACCATCGTGTCCTGGAAGAGGAGCCCTCCGGCGCTACCGTCGCCGGTCCGCAGCTTGGCGCCCCCAAACGGGATACCGGAGATGGTGTCGACGCCGTCATAGTCCCGGCCGTAGTCGTTCTCGGGGCCTGGAGCCACGTATGCCTCTTTTGGCTTGCTGTAATCGATCGGGGCGCCCCCCGTGACGGAGTGGTTGACGAATGATGCCAAATACCGTCGGCAGTGCTCGTCGTCGATGGGCACATACCATGACTGGGTCTTCTGGACCGCCACCTTGTCCTGACCGCCCGACGGCACATGGCCAAAAGCTCGTAGACTCATCCGACGGATCGCCATGAACCCGTCGGGCATGAAGAAGTGGCCGTAGGAGTAGACCGTCGCTGAGTAGGGAATTGACCCAGGTCTAATCAGGGCCGGGTCCCGCCAGGATCGCCGCCACACGCCATACTCGGTCTCTTGCAGGCTCACCTCGAGTTGCGGCTGGGCGAGGACCTGGTGTTTCACCTCGGACCACCTGGCCATGTGCAGATAGGTCGAGTGGATCGGGTCCAGAGCGCCCTCCACGTTCTGGAGGTAGTTGCTGTTGATGGGGTAGTAGTCGGTGTTTCGAGACCCGTCTCCCCGCACCAGGCACTCGAAGGGCGGCAGCGGCGGTTGCGTGCCGGGCGGTCCCATGTAGGCGAACACCAACCCGCCGAGCTCGCGGCAGGGATAGGAAGGATGGCGGATCTTGTCCTTGAAGGAGCTCTCCTCGGGCTCACCGGGCTGCTGGAGGCACCTGCCGTCGATGTCGTAGAGCCAGCCGTGGAACGCACAGCGGATGCCGCCGTCCTCGACGCGTCCGTAGGCGAGCGAGGTGAGGCGGTGCGAGCAGCGAAGGCCCAGCAGTCCCGGCCGGCCGTAGTCGTCGCGGAACAGTACGAGGTCCTCACTCAGCACTCTCACCTGCAGCGGTTTCCCTCCCGGCTTGGCGATCTCTGCCGAGAGCGCCACGGGCTGCCAATAACGCCGGAACACCTCGCCCATGGGGGTACCCGGTCCCGTCTGCGTGATCATCTCGTTCTGGGCTACCGCAAGCATCGAACCACCTCTACGCCTTTGGGTCTTCCTCTACCTCACCCGCGTGAGGAGCGTGGGCTCCCTGGCCCACGCTTTTCGACCGCATTCTAGCGCCAGAGCCCATGCAAGCGAAACGGTGGAGTCTGGCCCAGCCGGAACCCGCCGGGCAGGTGCCCAAGCTGCATCACTCGATTGCCGAAGGTGTTCCCATTACACTCGCCCTTGGTGTAAGACACAGCTCTGAGGCGTGCACGGCCACCGCGAGCGCCTGAGCATCACCGACTCGAGGGCGGAGCGTGAGGACTGCGGTGAACAGCGTGGGCATCGAGGAGCGTTGGGTCAGCGTCGATGGGCTCAAGATCCGCTACCTGGAAGCGGGCAGCGGGCCACCCGTCATCATGGTGCATGGGGCGCAGACTTTTCTGTCGGCGGACGTATTCACCGGCGTCATGGGGCCGATCGCGGATGGCGGCTTCCGGGTGATCGCGTATGACCAGCCCGGCTACGGTCTCTCTGACAATCCGTCGGACTACCGGGTCTCGTACCGCATGACGTTCATCACGAAGCTGATGGACGTGCTGGGTTTGGAGTCTGCCGCTCTCGTGGGCCACGCCCACGCCGGAGGGATGGTGGTCCGCCTGGCACTGCGTGAGCCCGAGCGCGCCGCGGCCGTCGTCGTGGTTTGCAACCGTTCGTTGATCCCGCCACTCCCCGGTGGGCAGAGCGCCGGAGGCCAGCCGGAGCCGGGTGTGCCCTCGCCATCCGGCCCAACCCTGAGCGACGTCCGGGCGGAGCTCGAGGACGACGTCTACCACAAGGGCTTGATCACGCCGGACGTGGTCGAAGCGAAGCTTCGGCTGAGCATCGGAAAGAACCTGGTCGCAGCCGCCGAACGAGAGAAGGTCCGCGAGCCCTACCATGACGCGGTGCCCGTGTGGGAGCGCCTCCGCGAGATTACCGTTCCTCTCATGCTCCTGTACGGAGACCGCGACCGCCCGTCGATGGGTCAACGCGCCCGGTTGTTCAAGGAGCAGCAGCCGGACCTGGATATCCGGGTGGTCCGGGACGCGGCCCACCTGCTGATGTGGGATGCCCCGGATGCGTTCACGACCAGTGTGCTGGAGTGCCTTGCCGGCCCACCGAGCGGGGTGGCGTGAGGCATGTCAAGCCTTCCGAAAAAAGGGCGATGAGGAGGCTCCCACGGCGTGGCACATCGTGCTACAGGCCGTAGAGTGCGCTGGCGTTGGCGCCAACTATCCGGCTCTTGACCTCGGCGCTGATGTCCTCGCGTTGCTGGAGGATCCGCAACGCCTCCAGCTCGCTGGAGGTATCCGCGTGACCGTAATCGGACCCGATGACCAGGTTTTCCTCGCCCGTGAACTTCAGGATGTAGGGGATGTCTTCCTCTGTCTGGCAGGCCACGTAGAACTGCTTCCGGCGCATCAGGTCCGGCTCGATCACTCTGCCTTGCATCCGCTTCAGCCGCGCGCCAAGGTCCGTCAGCACATACGGGACCCACGAGGAGGCGGCCTCGATGAAGCCCCACCGCACCCGCGGGTATCGCTCTGGAATATCGCTCAGGGCCAGCGCGTGAAAAGCGGAGATCACGGGGACCTTCGCCTTCCACAGCCCCGTCAACCGGGAATGAAAGATGCCTTCGAACGCGTGATTGTACATTCCGGCGTGGAAGCAGACCGGCATCTCCAGGTCGTTGGCCTTCTGGTACAGGGGAAATAAGTAAGGGTCGACCGGCGTGTAGTCCCCCAGGAGCCCGTGGAGCATCATGCCGCATGCCCCGTTGGCCTTGCCGAACTCCATCTCCTCCATGGTTGCCGCTCTGTCCAGAACGGGCGGCGCCACGAGCCAGCGGAATCGCCCGGCGCCCTCGCGCCAGATGTCCGCGAGCCAGCGGTTGTAGGCCCGGCACATCGCGATCTGTGTCTGGGTCCGCGCCCCCATGGCCAGCCCGAGAAGGACCGTGGGGTAGAGGACCTGGACGTCCGTACCGAGCTCGTCCATGTGGGCGGTGCGTGTTTCCAGGTTGGTCATCTCTGCGGCCTCGGCGGGCGTGCGGGACCGCTCCGGTGGAAACGCCCGCTTGTTCTGCATCATCCCGTCGAAGAACCAGAACTCGGTCCGCCTCGCCGTCGAGGTCTCCGCATCGGGCTGGACGAGCACGCGGGGCCGCAGCGCCTCATCCGCCTCTCGCATGTAGCTCCAGGTCGCTTGCGTTTCGATGACGTGGCAGTCTGCATCGATCACCGGCATCTTCATCACCTCCATCAATCCTGAGCCGCCATGTGGGGCCTACGGGGTCGCCAGCAGCTTCCCCCATCCGCTGACCGCCGGCGCAAGGCCGTCGTGGATGATACGCCAGGCCCGGGTATTGCCATTCGTGAAGACCGGCTTGCCGTAGTCTTCTTCCAGGATCGGCACCGCCGGGAGCGGGCGCCACGCGCCGCCCGGGAGAAACAGCGCCTCGGCCTGCGGGGCTTTCCGCATGGCCTCTCGTCCGAGCTCGAAGGCAAGCCTGACCCCCATCTCGAAGCTCATCTCGAACGCTTGTTGGGCCCACTGTCCTTCGCTGGTGATCGTGAGCACCTCGATCCCGGCTTCCGCGAAATACCGGATGAGCGCGTCGTTCACCTGGTCGGCCCAGCGGCTCCCCACCGCCACCTTGCTCACGCCCAGGTGTTGCATCGCAGCAATGACCGCCTCGGCCGCTGCGTCGCCTGGAACGCCGAACCGCTGCTGCGTATAGTCCATCAGCTCCAGCACCCGCTTGCGGCCGAGCTGGACGGATATGGGGATGCCCGCCAAGACGACCCGCTGAGCGCCGCGGTTGACCAGGTCGGTGACGAGGTCGTCGTAGCGGCCCATGGCCTCCTCGACTCCCTCCACGGTGTAATCGGTGATGCCCAGGCCGTTGGAAACGAAGACGACGTCGGTGGGAAGCAGGCGCTCGGTCTTATCGTTCGGCTGCTCGCTTTCCCCGACGGTCGGATTGATCAAGCCCCAAACGTACCGGGGTGTTACCTGCGCCATACGAGAGCCTCCCCTTCCAGCGCCCGGCCGTCATCGCACCGTTCGGGACCTCCGCCGTGGCGGCACCCCCGCGTTGCGGAGGAGCATAGAGCCGCTCGGAAGCACCCACAAGCTCCCCGCCACTCTGGCCGGGCCTACGCCCCCCGAGCACGTGCTTGAATCGCACTGGCTTGTCTACTCCTGACGTGAGGACGGACGTCCTGTACAAGCTGCCGTTCCAGAGTGGAGCGGAATGGTGTTTGCGCGCGCGTCATGAGGGTATAGTTCCCTCAGCCGTAGGAGGTCACGTCATGTTCGATCTCTTGGTTCGCGGAGGAACGGTCGTCGACCCAGCCCAGGGGCTGCATGCGAAGTTGGACGTCGCTGTCAGCGACGGCAAGATCGCGAAAGTCGAGGCGGGCATCCCGGCGACCGATGCGAGCGAGGTGGTCGACGCGACGGGGAGCTACGTCACTCCGGGGCTCATCGACATCCACGCGCACGTCTACCGCGGGGACAACCACCGCGATCCGGACGAGGTCTCCGGCGTGGGTGCCGGCGTCACCTCGTTGGTGGATGCCGGCGGTCCGGCCTCGGATGGCCTCGACGATTTCCGCGCGGTGATCGTCTCGAAGGCGCGGACGAACATCTACTGCTTCCTCGGTGTATTCAACCGGTCGGCGGGACCCTGGCGTGAGCTGAGCGTCGACGGCATCGCCGAAGCCGCCTCGGCGAACCCCGACCTGGTCAAGGGCGTCAAGGTGCACATGATGCCGGTGGCGCGGGATAATTTCGGGCTGCGCCACATCGAGGCCGCCAAAGCCGCAGCGCGGGACGCCGGCATCCCCGTGATGCTGCACATCGGAGACATCGGGCCGCGGCAGCTGGAGGCCACCTCACAGGAGCTGACGAGCGCGGCCCTGGACCTGCTGGAAGCCGGCGACATCGTCACGCACCTCTTCAGTCCGCTCACGGGCAGCGCGACCGGCGACGGCCTGACGGTGCTCCCGGCCCTTCGCGCGGCGAAGGAGCGAGGGGTCTGGCTCGACACCTCGATCGGCGACTACCAGTTCGCCTGGGACGTCGCGGACGCGGTGCTCGCGCAGGGGGTCTACCCGGACACCATCGCAACGGACATGGAGATCCACTCCGGCCGTGCCGGTACCGGCGAGCCCCTGGTTCTCGATCGACGGGTCAGTGGTGCTCGCGTCGCGTCCGAGCGGAGCCTGCTGGAATACACGGCCATGTTCTTCAAGCTGGGGTTCTCGCTGGACGACGTGGTCCGCATGACCACGCAGACCCCCGCTCGTGTGCTCCGGATAGAGGACCGTGCAGGCAGCCTGGGGCTCGGCATGCCGGCCGACGTTTCGGTGCTCAAGGCAACCGAGGGCGAGTACAAGCTGACTGACGCCACAGGCGTCAGCCGCGTGGGCAATCTGGCGTTGGAGCCGGTCGTGACCTTAAAGGCAGGGGCCATCTGCCCCGTGAGCTCGGGTACGCACGAGTGGGGGTTCGCTCCGCCTCGCGCGACCGTGGAAGAGGTGGCCGCCCTCGCCTGACCCGTCCGCGACCGCGGGGATCCTGCTCCCCGGGATCAGCCGGGGGGGTGATGAGAACTGGCTGTCCTATTCCACGCAGCGGCTTTGCGGCGCCAGCACGTCACGAGTACAGTACGGCCGACAGCGCGACCGAGCGGGCACTGATGGAGCCGACCATGTCAGATCGTGATCGCTCAGAGCAGGAGCTGCTGGAGGGCGAGCAGCTGTACCGGGTGGTCGTGGAGAACGTGCCCGATGCCATATCGATCAACGTCGGAGAGAAGCGTGTCTTTGTTAACCAGGCCTTCCTAGAGCTATTTGGGCTGCGTGAAAACTCCGAAGCCCTGGGGACTTCGGTAGAGGACTCCTTTGTTCCCGAGGATCGCGCCCGCTATCGCCAGCGTCGTGCTGCGAGCCGCCGAGGCGAGCCCGTGGAGGCCCTCGGCGAGCTTCGAATCCTACGGTCCGACGGTGAGGTCAGAACGGTCGAGACGAGCGGTACCGATATCGAGTACCGAGGACAACAGGCCAGGCTGGTCGTACTCCGGGACATCACGGACCGCAAGTTAGCTGAGCAGGAGCTGCACGAGCGTACCCAGGAGTTGGAAGCCCTTTTCAACGTCGCAAGGATCTTCGCCGACCCTGGTGACTTTGCGGAACGGGTCACTCGAGCCCTTGAGGAGGTTGAGCGTGTTGCGGAGGTGGACTCGGCCCATCTCCGCGTGCCCGACGACAAGGACGAGGGCTTACGTCTCGTGGCTGCGGTGGGGAGGGGCGTCGACTTCCAACCCCCCGACGCTTTCAGACCTTATGCGGATACGCGATCGGGCCGGGTCTTCACAGAAGGCGAGCCCGTCATCGACAACGACAATAGCGAGCGACGCGGTCGCGCCCTCGCCGCTTACGGGTCCCAGTCGGCGGCATGGCTGCCGGTAAAAGCAGGCGGCCGAACGATGGGGGTCCTAACGGTCAACTCTACCAAGTTGGGGTACTTCACTCCCCAGCGCATCCAGATGCTCACCGCTATCGCCAGCGGTATTGGGACGTTCGTCGAGAACGCGAACCTGAGAGAGGCGGAACGTCTTCATATGGTGGAGCTAGATCAAGAGCTTCATGCTGCGCTCAAGAGTTTAGCGCTGCGGCTCAGCGAAGCCTCTGTTGGACAACCAGGCTCCGCCTGGTCGCCAGAGAAGCGTGTGTTGCAGTATCTATATGACCACCCCGAGGGAGCGGGTTTCGATACCTTGCAAAAGGCGGCGGAAGTTTCGGCCCGAGTCATCGTCGTCGCGATGGCCACGCTGATCGACAGCGGCAAGGCCCGCCAAGACTTCCCATTGTTCTTCGCCGTGGAAGCGAGCGCGAACTAGATAAAGCTAATCGCCGCTCGCGATGGTTCCGGCCGAGCCGAAGGCTCTGCGAACTGGATGTAGCTAATACCGGCGCAGCTCCTTCATCAGGACCCCGGACTCTGTCCCGTCTTCACACAGTGATGACGATTTTTCCTTGAGTTTTTCCGTCTTCCAGATAACGGATGGCCTCCGGGACCTCGCTGAGCGGGTACGTTCGGTCGACGACCGGTGTGATCTGGCTACCCGCGAGTGCGACGCTGAGGCAGTCCATGAAGGCCGTTTTGGCGACGTCCACGGCGGCGGGCGGGACGGCGTCCAGGGTGGCCTCGGCGACGAAACGGGCGATGCGCTCGGTCGCGGGGAAAGTAGCCATGCTGACCCTCCTCGTGTGGAGTGCAATCATCTTAGCGTTCGAGCGGCGTGGCCGAGTTGTCTACCCGCCCGGCGTCGGCTGCGCATCCCAGCTCCATACATCGCGCCCGCCGTGGCCGTTGGCCACGTTCCATGCCATGGCGTCGATGATCTCGCCGTTCAGTTCGGCGGGCGTCTGGTGCGCCAGATAGAGGGCCGGGGGCAACCACGCCTCCGGCCGCATCGCGCGGGCGCGCCGCTCGGGAGACACCGACCGGGCCTGGTCGGCGTCGAGGGTGTAGGTCACCGCCATCGCGTTGACGGCCACTCCGTGGTCCCCCACCTCCATCGCGTGGACCTTGGTCAGCATGTTGAGCGCAGCCTTGCTCACCGCGTACGCTGGCTCGCTCGCTCTCGGATTCACCGCCGACAGCGTCGAAACGTTGATGATGCTACCGCTGCCTTGGCCCATCATGACGTTCGCGCAGGCGCGCGCACAGAGGAAGGCGCCGGTGATGTTGACGTCCAGCACACGCTCCCAAGTCGGGAGTTTGAGGTCTTTGAGCAGCCGCTCCGGTTCCGTGACGAAGCCAGGTTTCAAGACCGCGTTGTTGATCAAGACATCGATGCGGCCGAATCGCGCGACGATCCCATCGACCGCGGCGGTCACGCTTTGCTCCTCGGCCACGTCGACGTGGAAGGGCAGGGCCTCGCCTCCGTCCGCCGCGATGGAGGCGGCCACCGCCTCATTGCGCGCCATGGTCGTCGAGCCGACGCCCACCCGGTATCCTTCGTGGGCGAACCCCAGGGCAAGCGCCTTACCGATGCCGCGCCCCGCTCCGGTCACGAACACAACCGGCTTGCTGGTTTCCGTCATAGCTCACCGCTCCGAACTGCTGGAAGATGGCGATTCGTTCGCGCGCGGCTCACACCCAGCGCGCGAAGGCTGCGCCCACGCCTGACCCGACGCTCGCGCGGTAGAGTGGGATGTAGTCGACGACCTCCATGGAGAGGTCGGTCTGTTCCATCGCCCCGGCCACGGCGATCCAGCTCTTCGTCTCCGACGTGCCGAACCCGAACTTCTTCGGGTACCGGAACCGAGACTCCGGCCAGGACGTCATCCCCTCGGGGTCCTTGCGCTCCATGGCCGCCAACATGGCGCGGTCCATCTCCTCGTCGATGAGCGTGTGCGATAAGCCCCCGGAGGCGAGGACCGCCACGCGCTTGTCCTCGGGCCAGGAGGTGATCGCGTCGTGCAGCGCCTGTCCGAAGGCGTAGCACCGCCGGGCGGACGGTTGGTTCATGCCGTAGAACACGTTCAACAGGACGGGAACGTACGGGATTTCCTTGGTGGCGAGGACACGTTTGCAGGCGAAGTTGAATGCGTGACCGATCTGACGGCCCTCGGGCATCTTGCTGAACTGGGTAACGTCGAACTCGCGCTCCACGAGCGTCTCGATGATGTGGGCTCCGAGCGAGGGGTCGCATTGGTACGTCGTCGGCTCGTCCCAGTACTCCGCCCACTTGGACGAGCGACGGAAGTCGGCCACCGTTCGCAGGTCCGGCGGGACGACTTCGAGATGGTCGCCCCAATAGACGGCCATGGCCGGCGTGCCGTCGTCCTTGAAGACCTCGCGCTGGTCATCCCCGACGATGACCACGACGTCCGGCTGGATTCGCTCGACGGTCCCGGTCAGCGTGCGGACGGCGCGGTCGACGGCCGCGTACTTCTCTCTCCATCGCTCGAGGGTCAGCTCGGGGCCGATCCAAGAGGCGTTCTGCTGGGAACGTTCCTCGAAGATATCGGCGTAGTCCCGGCGGTCTTTAGCGGCGTGCCCGGTTTCCCACTCCTCAGGCGGTGTACTCAGCTGCGGGCTATGAGAGGTGCCCAAGCCTAGGACGATCTCGGCCAAAGCCCACCTCCTCGTCATCGATTCGGGACGAGCGCAGCGGCGTCGCGGGGGAGCACGCCCGCTGCAACGCCTACCTGCTCGCGGCGCCGGCCTGCTGCTTGATGAACTCCCGGTAGCCGTTCCCTGCCCACGGCGCTGGGTTTATCCACGGCGGGAGCTCGTCACCCGGCGCTCGGGGGTGCCGTGTCTTTCGGATCGAGGTGAGGCCCTGTGCCATGCCCTTCCGTTCGTCGGGCAGCTCGATCCTGACGTTCTTCGCGGGGTCTCTGAAGACGTTGAGCGGTTCGCCGCCGTCTGCGACGAGCTGCATCTGCTCCTTCAGCAGCCGCCGATACAGGATGATGCCCTTATCCGATTCGGCGAGCTTCTCCAGGTTGCGCTCGGCGACACCGTCGTTCCTCAGCCCCTGCGTCACCCAGGCCATGTAGTCCTGGGCAAAGGTGTAATCGCGGATGATCCGCCCGTCCTCCCCGTAGAGTGGCGGATAGAAGACCGCGATGTCTTCGGGCGCCGGCACGTCGTCCGGTAGGGCGGTCGATGTGTAGTCCACGTGCAACGTATGACCGTCGTCCATCGGCACGCGGAACTGGTTGGGGCTGGACAGGATGTTGGGGAACAGCACGGGGTGACCGATCTTCCAATCGGCCGACTCTTCGGTCTCGCCCTCCATGATCCGGCGCTTGATGATGCCGTACTCGAAGACGTCGAACCCAAGGCGGAGGTTGTGGGGCACCGTCCGGAGCGCCTCCGGAGGCGCGCCTTTCGACGAGTAGACGTAGTTCCCCTGATGTCCGTGGAGGTACTCGGAGTGCGTCGAGTCCAGCGAGTTCTCCATGCACTGGAGCCAGTTGGCAGGCAGCTCCAGGAAGTTCACCTGGCGGTAGGCGTGCTCCTCCACGAGCCACTCCCAGCGGGGCAGGAGCGGGGTCGGCTGGGGCCCGAGGTAGGCGAAGATCAAGCCTCCGAGCTCCTCGACCGGATACGCCTTGATCCGCACGCGCTGGGCGAACGTGCTGTCTGGGGCCTCCATGGGCATCTCGAGGCACGCGCCCGTCTCGTCATACAGCCAACCGTGGTAGGGGCAGCGCAGCCCGCGCTCCTCCGGGATGCCGTAGAGCAGGTTCACGCGCCGGTGAGGACATGCCTCGTCGATGAGCCCGAGACGGCCTCCGTTGTCCCGATACAGGACGAGGTGCTCCCCAAGCAGCAGAACTGCCTTCGTGGGGTTTTCGTGCAACTCGGGGGCTGCCGCGATGGGATGCCAATAGCGGCGGAGCAGCTCTCCCATCGGGGTGCCCAAGCCCACCTGCGTTAGCAGCTCGTTTTCTTCGACGCTGAGCACGGCCAACCTCCTCGAATCTAGGCCATCTTGTACCGCTGATCGGACGGGGATTATGCGAGGCGGCCCTCGGTGTGTTTCAGGTCTTCAGAGCTATACCAACTCGTCACGTCGTCGATGGGACAATCGCGCTCCACACCGACCTGCTCCACCGCGAACGGCGCGTCCACGTAGCGGACCCGCACAGTGTACGCATGGAGGTCCGCGGGAGCCAGGACGAGCGCCGTCGAGCCATCGCTGAGCTGGACGGTGGTCCCTGGTTGAAGCTGCTCCTCTTTCGACACGAATCCCCCCCCGCCTTGCCCGACTCAGACCCTTCCGCACCTGCGATCCAGCTTCTGGACCGAGCCGTGCCGGCCAACATTGCTCGACGCTATCGTTTCGATGATAATACCCCGCGGCCCGTGTCTATGGAACGGGCGGCACCGGCGCGTGGAACAAGGGCGCCGGCACGCGAGCCGTGGGTTTACAGATCGTGGAGGTGCTTTCATGCGTCAGATGAGAAACCGCAGCGTTTTCGCCTTCGTCGGTCTTCTGATCGTTGGGATGCTGGTGGCCGCCTGCGGCGGAGACGAGCCAACACCAACGCCGACGAGCCCAGCGCCGAC
>JADFRS010000003.1 GCA_022561145.1 Gemmatimonadota bacterium | reverse complement strand
GCGCCCGTCGCCGCCTCCTCCTCCGCTGGCCCAGTGCACCTCGAACAGCTGGTGCGAGCCCGACAGCCCCTTCAGCTCCACCTCTCGTCCTTCACCGAACTCGATGTCACCCCCGAGAGCGACGCCGTAGTCCGTATCATCCCCTGGGCCGTTGTAGTCATGGATCGATAGATTCCCAGCAACCCGGACGCCACCACCCAACTCGACCTGGAGGCGTGCGGAATAGGATTTGGACGAGTTCTCGTCCGGAACGTTGACGCCGGTCCCGTTCGTCACCGCGGCCATGTAGCTCACCTTCTCCGAGAGGTCCCCCTCGAAGCGAATACCAACGTCACGCTCCGCGTAGGCGAGTTCCTCAATCAAGCCACTCCATGAGCAGATGCCACCCACACCGGCGCAGTGGTCCACACCCGGGACTCGACCATCGCGCTCGATCACGGACAACCTGGTGCTGGAACTCAGCTCGAACAGGTCGAATGCCCGCTTCATTTGGCCCACGGTCACCACAAAGCCATCCGAGAAGTTGAAACGAACGTAGGCGTCCTGTAGGCGCGCCTGCCCATCCACCAAGTCCGGCTGGAGGACGGCCTCGAAAAAGTCGTTCACCTCGATGCCCAGATAGAGGCGAGCCCGGCGAAGAAAGATATTGGTCGGACCGGCATCGTCCACTGTGGTGCTGGAGAGCTGGGCATGCAGGCGGCCACCCACGGTGATGGTAGCGGTCCTGGCCGAGATTTCCGTTTGAGCGGATGCCGGATTAGCGGCGAATAGAACAAGGAGCAGCCCGGTACTGAACCACCCCATCTTCAATAAGCGGGTCATGTACTTATCTCAGGATTCTGGGAAGGTTGAGGCCGGCGTAAAGGTCCACGGCATGGGAACGATGCTGGGAAGGCCCGCCGTCGCTACATGACGGCACGGCGGAGCACCGCCTTCACGCGGGCGAGAAAGCGATCCATGTTGGCTTGCTTGTCCACATAGTCGTCAGCTCCTGCCTCGAGAAGCTCGGACTCTGTGTCCTCCGTTCCGACAGCGGTGCGAACCAGCACGGGAAGCGTTGCCGTGTCTTGGGCGCCGCGAATCTGACGGAGAACCTCCCGTCCGTCCATGCCGGGCATCGCAAGATCGAGGACCACCAGGTTGAAATCAGGATCCTCCTTGAGTATGTCGAGAGCATGGTGACCACCTTCGGCCTCCTCCACCACGTATCCCCGTTCCTCCAGTTGGGTCCTCATCATCAGACGGGCATCGGCCTCGTCATCAACGACCAGGATACGTGTCGGGGCGCGCTTCAGGTCTTGTGCCTCGTCTTCGAGCTGCTGTCCGAGTGTACGGTCTACCTCATCCAGAGTGGTCTTGGCCTGCTTGACCCACTCGAGTCCCACCTCGTGCATCGGGCGTAGCCCACCCTGCTGCGCGATCCTGGTAAGCGTGCCCCAGCCTTTCCGAGCCTCCACCGCTGCCTGGAAGCGAGGACCTGAGATCATCACCTCGACCACGGGAATACGGCCGCGGTAGCCCGTGAAGCCGCACTCGCTACAGCCCACCGCCCGCACGACCGGCTCGATGCCGTGCCTATCGGTCAGCCGCTGCTCCTCTGGCGAAAGACGGCCGCGTACGGGTTCCGCGCAAGCGGCACAGACCCTCCGCAGCAACCGTTGGGCCAGGGTGCCGCGGAGCGTAGTCGCGATCGTGGACCACGGCAGGCCGAGGTCGGCCAAGCGCGCAACCGAGCTCACGGCATCGTTCGAGTGCACCGTAGCGAGCACGATATGGCCGGTCATCGCAGCCTGAGCGGCCGTTTCCGCCGTCTCTCGGTCCCGAATCTCGCCGACGAGAATGACATCGGGGTCCTGGCGCAGAATCGAGCGGAGCACAGTCCCAAACGTGAGCCCCTGCTTCACAGCCACCTGAGTCTGGGTGATATTCGGAAGCTCGTACTCGATGGGATCCTCGACGGTCATGATGTTGACCTTCCCCGTGGCCAACTCACTCAGTGCGCCGTAGAGCGTGGTGGTCTTGCCAGAGCCGGTCGGTCCTGTCACCAACACGACGCCGTCCCTATAGTTGAGAAGTTGCCGCATCCGGGCGAGCTCGATGGCTGGAATATCCAAATCCTCCAAACTCAACGAACGGTTGGAATCGAGGATTCGGATCACGCACTTCTCGGCCCCACCTGCCGGAAGAGTGGAGATTCTCAAGTCGTACGCCAGAGTACCAACACGTACCCTGGCCTTGCCGTCCTGTGGACGAAGCCGATCTGCGATGTCGAGCCGAGAAATAATCTTGATGCGCGAGATGACCCGATTCATCGCGCTCATGGGTAGGTCCATATGCTTGCGCAGCACGCCATCGACGCGGTAGCGGATCGTACCGATACTGCGCCCGGGCTCCACGTGGATGTCGCTGGCGCCCTGCGCGATACCGTCACGAATGATGAGGTTGGTGAGCTTGACCACAGGCGTGGTCGACGCGTCACCGTGCGAAATGGACTCCGGGCCCATTTCCTCCACCAGCTTGACGGCATCGTCCGGGAAATCCTCGGCTTCGAGTGAGCCGAGTATCGACTCCACCGCCAACTCGGGGGAGAAGCGAGCATCCATGGCCTCTTGGATGGCCGTGGGGGAGGCCACCTGGAAAATCGCGGTCCGGCCCGTACTGAATCCCAACGCCCGCTCTGCCTCGACGTCGGTTGGGTCACACGTGGCGACCACCAAGTTCCGGTCGGTGTCGTGCAGTGGGTAGATATGGTGCTTCCGGGCCATCACCTCGGGTACGAGGAGTGCGGCATTCGGGTCGGCAGTGATGAACTCAGCCGTATCGAGACGAAAATACTCGGCCACCAACTCAGCCAGTCGCTGGTCCGAAAGATCGTACGCGCGCACTACGGAGCTCCACACGTCCGCCGCGGGCAACTGCGCACTGACGTCCGGCCGCTCACCCGCCAGCCCCGCGCGCTCCGCGATTCGGACGAGCCAGTGCACGGCCAGTGGGCGTGTGGGTTCCGGAATCACAACCGGCGTCTCGTCCACCTCCCTGTCCACGTCGATCTCCGTCACGGCATCATCGTCGGATGGGCCGTCCGTTGCGTCCGTTGCGTCCGCTACGTCCGTTGCGTCCGTTGCGTCCGTTGCGTCCTCCGCTCCGGGGAGCTCGGTGGCATCGCGCCCGTCAATCGATCGATCGCTTGACATCCGCGTCGCCTACCGCTCTACCGCGCGACGTTTTTCGGCCTTCTCTTCCCGCATCGCCTTATCCGCTTGGTCCAGCAGATCCTCGAGCGTGGCCCTCCCCTCCCCGTCGTACCGGGCCATTCCCACGCTGATCGAGAGTTGGTACGGCTCCTTGCTCGTCTCATTGGAGTCCGACACCTGTCGTCTCAGCCGCTCCACCAGCGCCTTCGCGTCCTCTCCGGTCGCCTCGAGGGCGAGCACCGCAAAATCATCGCCGCCCAGACGGGCGATGAGGTCGGAGCGGCGAAACGTGACTCGGAGGATCTCGGCTACCTTCCGGAGGGCCCGATCTCCGACGTGATGGCCGAGCGAGTCGTTGATGGTCTTGAACCGGTCGATGTCCACATGCACCAGCGTGATGGCCTGGTCCGAGCGCCTCGCCAGTTTCACGTACTGTTCGCCGAGGTCGGCGAAGCCGCCGCGATTGTAGAGATTCGTGACTTCATCGATCAACGAGAGGCCTCGGAGGGCCGACAGCAGGCGGTGCCGCTCGATCGCATAGCGGATTGAACGGGCGAGAACCGGGGGGGTCGCCTCGTCCCGTTCGAGAAAGTCCTGTGCGCCGCCCCGTACCGTGCTAATGGCCAATTCGGCGTCGTCCAGGTCGGATATCACGATGATCGGCACGTCCGGCGCGAACGCGTTCGTCCGCTCGAAGCTTACGATACCGTCACTGTCGGGAAGAGATGGGTTCAGAAGCACGGCGTCGATCCCGCCGGCGGAGAGCCTCTGAAGTGCGGTGGCCAATTCACTCACCCATTCGAGCTCGATTTGGACTCCAGGCATCTCAGCAAAGCTCTTCCGAAGCCCCTCCAGATCTTCGGGCTCGCTCTCGACGAGCAGCACGTTGATAGGCTGTTGCATTACCTCACTCATGAATCCTGGAAGCGGTGGAGTTCTTCGATTTCGCCACCCCTCATGCCGAGTGATCCATCACGGGGACGGTTGCTTTAAACTTACCGCTGCCGCCGCCCGCACAACAAGGTTTCAACGAGAAGCATACAAGAGGGCCCGGCGGCACCGCCGGGCCCTAAGAATGGTTCATGACCGCCGAGTCGACGCCCTCACAGAGCTACCTCAGAGTCACCGCCCCTATGAGGATGCTCTCGAAGAAGGGCAGTACACGCGGATCCTTGGACTGGGCCAGCCAGAACAGCGAGCTCTCGCGGACCCTTGCGTGCCGAGAGGTGACGGCCAGCTCCATGAGGATCGGCACACCCTCTTCGTCTGGACGCTGAGACAACGCAAATACCGCCGCCGCCCTCACTTCCGCGGCCTCGTCATCGTCCTTCGCGATGGACGCGAGGCCGGCCGTCGCGGTCTCGGCAGCTTCTTGCGATAGCCAGAAGACAGCTTGCTCACGCACGTCCACGAAGACCGAGCGATCGCGGGCAAGATCCAGAAGTGCCGACCAGATCGTTACGCCGTCGATCATCGCCGCGGGAGCGATGGCATCTTCAGCCACGCTCTCACGCGGATGGGCAGCGGCCACGCCCAAGAGGTACTCGGCAACCATCTGGGCGTCCTGGAAGCCCAGATCTGTGTCCGATCGGTCGATCGAGGGCGGACGTAAATCAAGCGCGACGACGGCACCGTCCCGCACTTTCAGGAGGACTTCCCCCTCCCCGGCCCCGCAAATGTCAGGCCGGTTGCTGCGGGAACTCACCCTCCAACCGCTCCCTCGCATGGAGACCCCATGGTCGCAAACCTCCACATCTTCCTTGAGAGCGAACTGGAAGGTCACGTCTCCGTCGGGCGCCGTACGTATGCGTTCCCTCAGGCTCTGCGCGGACATGGGTGCCGCGAGCGCCCCCACCGCCAATACCGGAGCCACCGAGAGCACCAGGCTCCACCTCGTCCGGGCCGTCATCCGCCGATGATCTTCAACAGGAATTCGGCCACGCGCGGATCATTGCTCTGGCCAAGCCAGAAGATGGCGTTCTTCTTGAGCTCGGTATCCTGCTCCGTCTCTGCGATCCGAAGGAGTTGATCGACGGCCTCAGGGCCGTTGTGCTGCGAGAGCACGAAGATCACCTGCTCCTTCATCTCCCGGTCCCGTACGGTCGAGTACAATTCGGCGAGCCGGCTGACGTCGATCCCGGACTGGCCGGCCCAGAAAAGCGCGTTCTTGCGTACGTCGATGGACTCGCCTTCGTCTAGCGCCCTCTCCATCAACCACGCACGGTCTGGCGCTCGATTCGACTGAGCAATGCCGAAGACGATGTTCTCTTTCAGATCATCGTCGTCGATACGGTCGTACAGGTCGCGAAGATACTCGCCGCCGCCCTCACTCTGACCCAACCAGAAGATGGCGTTCTCCCGCAGGTCCTTCCGGGCACCGGAGCGCTCGGCGAACTCCCTCAGGATCGCGGTGCTGCGGGCCGAGCCATGCTGCGAGATCGCAAAGATCGCCTTTTCCTGGATGTCCTCATCGTCGGCGTCGCGCAGTATGGACTCGAGAGCGTCCAGCGCTTCATCCGAATGCACCTGCGAGAGCCAGAACACCGCCTGCTCCCGGACTTCGTGATCCGGGTCGGGGTTCCGGTGGGCCAGATCCAAGAGAATGTCGACCGTCTCCGGACCCTGGTGCTGTGAGATGAGGAAGACCGCCTGCCGACGAAGCTCGGTGGAGCACTGGTCCCGGTTCTCGAGCACCTGCTGGAGGATCGGCAACGCGCGCTGGGAGTCCATATTGAGCAACGCGCTCAGCGCCATCACTCGGATCTCCTGGTCTGCGTCGTCGCAGGATTCACTCGCCCCCCTGAAAACATCTGCGGCGGCCTCAGAGTCTCCTCGGGCCGCGAGATCACCTTGGATGCGCACCCTCAGAGCGGGAGCGTCGTCTCTCGTCCGCGAGTCGGGATATTCCTCCGCCTGCTCGTCCAAGAGGTCGAGCGCCAACTCGAGGTTCCGGGTCCTGCCCAGGCGAGAAAGCGCGTAGGCCTCGAAGTAATAGCTGTCGCCTACACGGCGTGAGTTGGCGAAGTCGCGGCGAAGCCGTGAAAACACACGGGCTGCATCCCGGAAATCACCTCGATTCAGCGCCCTTCGGCCCTCTCGGTAGACCGAGTCCGCTGGATCGCCCTGCTCACTCCCCGGAAGGGCCACCTGTAGGTTCGACACTACCGCGAGGTGCGCCCCTGCCAACCCAACTCGGCCCGCAACCTCCGCTCGGACCTCCATCGGCGAGGCGGCACCGGCGATCGCCACCACCGCTCCGCTCAGTACAATCTTGATCGATCTATGCATGGTTCACGTCCTCCTAAATTCCCCGTTGTATGATTCCGGTCGGAATGGCCGAGCGGATCCTCAGCATCATGTCCTGGTCTGCTAGACCTTCCGTAATCATCTCCAGCTCTTCCCTGTCGTGGGCGCTGTCCGGCCCGGCGGAAGAGAGTCCAGCCACCTGGATCAGGATGAGTTCCAAGTCGTCCAACAACTGCCGAATGACGGGATCTTCGACCACCGGCGAGTCCATGAGCAGCCGGGTCTGCAAGAGCAGCCGGCGACCCCACTGCGCCATCTCGGCGTCCACGGTTCCGGCGCGTGCGTCCGAGCTGACCATCGTGAGCAGAGACTCGGTCCTCGTCAGATAGTCGACGGCAACCGAACGCATGGACCTGGCCTGGGCCTCGGGCGATATGGCAACCTCGAGAACACTACCGGCCGGAGGTGTCACGGACATCCTCCCGATCCCGACCCCAACCACCAGAACCGCCGCGGCCGCAGCGGCCACCCACACGCCCCAACCCTGCTGCCACCTGTGGGTCGAGGCCTGCTTCTTCGACCCGGCCGAGGCAAGCGACACAACATCGGCCTCGCTTGGGGTGCCCTCTTCGACAAGGGCGCCTTCAATCGCGCTCCATATAGCGTCTTTGGGCGTCGTCGGGGGCCTGTTGTAACCGTCACCGTGCACTTTCAGGAACTCCTCAAAGCGATCGTTTGTCATCACACATACTCCTGGGCAAATTCCCCCAGCATCTCTCTAAGCTTGGCACGCGCCCTCGAGAGGCGGGCCTTCGAGGTACCTTCGGCCACGTCCAGCGTCTTGGCGATCTCTCCGTGGCTGTAACCTTCCAAATCGTGCATCAAGAACACCGTCTTATAGATTTCCGGGAGCCTTTCAATGGCTTCCCGCAACCGCTGCTTCAGGTCCGGCTCCACCCTCTCCGTGCGCGCCACGAGCTGGGGCGCCTCGTCGAGGGACCGCTCGCGTTTGCGATGTCGTTGCACCTTCCGCAAACCGTTGAGCGTCACTGACACCGCGATCGAGTGCAGCCAGGTCGAAAACGTCGAGTCTCCGCGAAACTGATGCAGCCGCTGATAGGCTCGGATAAACGCCTCCTGCGTGTAATCACGGGCCAGATCGTCGTCTCCGGCCATGCGGTACGTGAGCCTGTAGATCCGATCCACATTGGCCTCGTACAGCAGCCGGAAGGCGTCGTGATCACCTGCCCGCGAGCGGTCTACCAGGTGCATTTCCTGCAAGTCCTGCCCTTTGCGCGAGGGGTCACTCAAGCGTCTTCTGTCCATCTGACACAGGTGTCGTAGAAACGGTTGCGTGGGATTTCGAGGGGCACCGCCCGCGCCAGCGATGGTGGGGGGGGCACCTTCTCGGCCCTGCCGCTCCGATGTGACGCGCACCGGGCCTGCCTCGTTCTACCCGGGCGACGAAATCGTGGATTGGTGGGGCATCAACTTTTTTGGTAAGGCGTTCGATTCACACTCGCAGCAAGCCTTCACAGAGGAGTTCGTCGCCGCGGCGAAGGCTCGAGGGAAGCCGCTGAGCATCCCCGAGAGCATCCCTTCGAAGGCGCATTTACTGGATGATCCGACGACCTGGTCCGCTTGGTTCACGCCCTATTTCGATCTGATCCGGGCCGAAGGCATAGCGGCGTTCTGTTACTCGAACCGCGATTATACCAAGGTGCCGGCGTGGTCCGACTGGGGAGACCTGCGCATCGAGCGTTCGCCGCTCCGTGACGCCTGGGAGTCGGTTCTGGGCGAGGGCTGGGTGGCAAACGCCCCGTTCAACGATTGAACCTGAGATACTGGCTGTCTTGTCGTCTGATGGCCCCCGAGGACGAGGGCACCGCAGCTCAAGCCTCCTCCCCCTCTTCCTCCGACCCCGCCAGCGTCGCCACCGCGGCGGTATCGCTCAGGTCGAGCGGGAGGGTCAGACGCGCCCGTGCGCCCACTCCACCCTTACGGTTCGCGAGCAAGAGGCTTCCCCCGTGCCCCTCTGCGATCTGGCGGCTCAGCGCCAGACCGATGCCGCTCCCCCCCGGCTTGGTCGTATAGAACGGCACGAACAGGTTCCCGGTATCCGACGGAAGGCCAGGACCCTCGTCGTCCACGAGCACGTGGAGCGTGTTGCCGATGCGCCTCCAGGACACTTCAACCTTGCCACCGGTTTCCAGGCAAGCATCCACCGCGTTCTTGATCAAGTTGATGAGAAGTTGCTCGAGTTGGGCCGCATCCGCCTGCACGGAGAGGTCCGGCCCGGGCTTCACCACAACCGAGACGCGAGTCTCGATCTCTGCGGTGTGGCACACGAGCGTAGCTACGTCGACCGTCGTCAGCTCCGGTTCCGGCAACCGCGCCAGCCGGGCATACGACTGCATGAAACGGCCGAGCGACTCCGCGCGTCCCGAAATGACCTCGAGTCCCTTGGCTATATCCTCGTCCAAGGGGCCGTCGCTCTGCTTTAGAAGAAGGCCATGAAGGCTTCCTGCGATCGACTTGATGGGAGCGAGCGAGTTATTGATCTCGTGGCTGAGCACGCGGATGATGCGCTTCCACGCCTGTCGCTCCTCTTCACGTAATGCCCGGCTCAAATCGGAGAGCACGATCAGCCGAAGGGGCTGCCCCTCCTGACGCACCACCGTACGGCGGAGCTCCCATCGACCTCCCCCACCCGGGTGGTTGATCTCCAGCGTGCGCGGCGCCACACCGTGGAGCGTATCGCCAAGCCTTAGATCGGTGGCCGTTCGCCCCATGAGCCGTTCAGCGGGCTGTCCAAGCAAACGTTCACCGGCGCCGTTCAGGAGTCGCAAGGTTTCGGATTCGTCGAAGGCGAAGACGGCGAGATCCACCTCTTCCAGCACCCTCCTCAGAAGGCGCGTGGCCTCGACAGCGCCCAGGCGCTGCTCCCGCAGGACCTCCTCGAGCGCGTTGAGCTCCAGATATGTGAGGGCGAGAGGGTCTGACGTACCCGCACCCCGCACGCGGATCGAAAAATCCCCTTCCCTGAGACCCGCGAGCATGTTGGACAGTGTTTGGAGGGGCCTCACCACGCGTTCCCGCACGGCGTAGGTGAACCCGAACCACCCACACAGAAGAAACACCGAGACCGTCCACTGCACTTTGGCGGAGTACGGCCCGAGCCACAGGAATCCCAGCGACAGCGCCACTCCCGGGAGCCCGGCCATGAGCGTGAGAACGACGATCTTGCGGTCGTACCTCACTCTTTCCCACCATCGACGCCCCGGTGGCGCAACTGAGGCCGGCACGACTGGAGGAGGCGGGTTCGTCACATGCCGTAGCGCTGCAGCCTGCGGTAGAGGGCGCTTCGGCTGAGCCCCAGCTCGTCAGCGGCTTTGGTGACGTTGCCTTGGTTTCTCTCCAAGGCCTTCTCGATGAGTATTCTTTCGGCGTCGTCGAGCGTGAGTTCTTCCATCACGGCGCCACCCTCGGGCCGGCGCCGAAGTCCCAGGTCCACTGCCTGGATCAGCTCTCCCTGCGCCATGAGCACGGCTCGTTCCACGGCGTGCTGCAATTCGCGAACGTTGCCCGGCCACGGGTGAGCCAACAACGCCTGGGTGGCCTCCTCCGAGAAGCCGTCGAAAACCTTGTCGTACCGTTCCGACTGATAGGCCAGGAAATGTTCCGCCAGAAGCGGAATATCCACCCGTCGGGCACGAAGCGGAGGTAGCTGAATCTCGACAGTGTTCAATCGGTAAAGGAGGTCCTCCCGGAAACGCCCGTCTTCCACGATCCCCGCCAGATCGGCGTTGGTGGCAGAGATGAAGCGAACGTCGACCTTTCTGACCTTCGACGAACCCACTCGCTGGATCTCGCCCGTCTCCAGCACCCTGAGCAGCTTCGCCTGTTGCTGCAGCGAAATGTTGGCGATCTCATCCAAGAAGAGAGTGCCCGCGTCAGCCAATTCGAAACAGCCTACCCGGTCGGTCTTGGCATCGGTAAAGGCGCCCTTCACGTGCCCGAACAACTCGCTCTCGAAGACACCTTCGCTGAAACCACCGGCATTCAAGGCC
Organism: Gemmatimonadota bacterium; assembly: GCA_022561145.1. Classification (GTDB taxonomy): domain Bacteria; phylum Gemmatimonadota; class Gemmatimonadetes; order Longimicrobiales; family Gaopeijiaceae; genus JACZXQ01. The sequence continues at coordinate 47,652 of JADFRS010000003.1, read as the reverse complement.
ACCAGCGGCTTGTTCGCCCTGTGCGAGACCCCATGAAGCCATCTGGCAACGACGTCTTTGCCGGTCCCGTGCTCCCCCGTGATCAGCACGTTTGCATCCGACGGGCCCACGCGCTCCATCATCTCGATTACCGGGGCCATTTCCTTGGATCGGGAGATCAGGTCCGGCGCTCCTGGCCCCTTGAGCAGCCGGTTCTCGCCTTCGAGGCGTTGGCTCTTGCGGACCGCACCGGCCAACTCGATGTGGGTTCGCAGCGTCTGTAGCAGTCGCTCGTTGTCCCAGGGTTTCTCAATGTAGTCCTTGGCGCCCCGACGGATGGCCTCGACGGCGCCATCGACGCTGCCCCAGGCCGTCATGACTACCACGGGCACGGTGGCGTCGAGCAGGCGCAGCTCGCTCAGGAGATCAAGGCCCTCTTGTCCGGAGGTAGTGTCCCGCGTGTAGTTGAGGTCCATGAGGACGGCGTCGAAGTCCGACTTCTCGAGCCTCTCGAGAATTCCCGCCGGAGAACTGACGGTCTCTGTTTCGATGCCCTCAGCCTTCAGGAGAAGCCGAAGCGCCTCGAGCACGTCGGGCTGGTCATCCGCGACCAGCACACGAACCGGATCGTCGGCCATGGAAGCCCTACCCGCTCTGGATCACTGGACCCACATCACTCGTCGTCGACGAGCCAGCCGTCCCTGAGATTGATGATGCGGTCGCCGTACGCGGCGTAGCTCTCGTTGTGCGTGACCTGGATGATCGTGGTGCCCTCCCGGTTGAGTTGCTTCAGGAGGTCCATGATCATCCGGCCCTGGCTCGAGTGCAGGCTACCGGTCGGCTCGTCGGCAAGGATTACCTTGGGTTCGGCAATCACGGCCCGCGCCACGGCCACCAGCTGCTGCTGGCCACCCGAAAGTTGTGTGGGGAACAGGTCCTTCTTACCCACGATCTGGAAGCGGTCGAGCGTGTCGGCGACCATGGCCTGCCGCTCCTTGCGCCTCACGTTCCTGTACGAGAGTGGAATCTCGAGGTTTTCGTAGACCGTGAGGTCATCCAGAAGGTGGTACTGCTGGAAGACGAAGCCCATGTACTCCTTGTTCAACTCGATGCGAGCCCTGGGCTTCATCGCGTGCACCGGTTCGTCGACGAGCCAGTACTCACCTCGCCAGTCGCCGTCGAGCATCCCCAGAATGCTGAGGAGGGTGGATTTTCCCGCCCCGGACGGACCCATGATGGTTATGAAGTCACCCTGCTCGATGTCCAGGTCGATGCGCCGAAGCACGAACGTCTCACCCGCCCCGGTCTTGTAGGACTTCTCCATCCCTCTCGTTTTGATCAGTGACATCGTCAGTTCGGTTAAAGTATTGATCTATCAGTCGTTAGGGCGCTTGCATTCGTGATTCACATGAGGCCCTGACGACAAAGCCAGATGGTGGTTCCGTCCCAGAATCGAACATGCGGAGTCCACAGAGTCAACCAACAACCCGACCTCCGCTGTTTCTCAAGGCCCTACGCTCGACGCTTGGGTGTGGTTTCACGCGGGTCTTTGGCCTCTCGAGGGGCCGTGCTGAAATCTGGCACAGCACAAAAAATTGGGAGGGTGGCCGCGGCCACCCTCCCGGTCAAGCACCTGCAGGCTTGTTTCAAGCCATGTCGAAACCGGACTCCTCCAGCTTGGACGCGTGCTCGGCACGCTTCACATCCTCTTCGTCGACGATCTGGCCGTCGAACAGGTGCACCGTGCGGTCCGCCACGTGGGCGTAGCGAGGATCGTGCGTCACCATGCAGATCGTCGCGCCCTCGGCGTGCAGCTCCTTGAGCAGGCCCATCACCGCGCTGCCGTTCTTCGAGTCCAGGTTACCCGTAGGCTCATCGGCAAGCAGGATCAAGGGCCGCCCCACGATGGCACGGGCCACCGCCACGCGCTGCTGCTGACCGCCCGAGAGTTGGCTCGGGTAGTGGCTCATGCGGTGGGCCATACCCACACGCTCCAGTGAAGCGTGCGTGCGCTCCTTGCGCTCGCTGCCCGGCATGCCCCGGTACGTCAGCGGAAGCTCGACGTTCTCGTAGACCGTCAGGTCGCCGATCAGGTTGAACGCCTGGAAGATGAACCCGATCGCCTGGTTACGGATCTTCGCGCGCTGCGAAGCCGACAGCTCCTCCACCGGCTCGCCGTCGAGCAGGTACAGGCCGCCCGTCGGCGAATCCAGCAGGCCGAGGATCGACAACATGGTCGTCTTTCCGCAACCCGAGGGTCCGGCAATCGAGACGAACTCGCCCGCCTTGATGTCCAAGTGGATCTCGGACAGCGCGTGGGTCTCTACTTCCTCGGTGTAGAAAACCTTGGTCAGGGCATTCAGGTGAATCAGCGAGTGCCCATTGGTGGTCTCGTTTTCCATTCTTCCTTCCCTCTCCGTACCGTTTGACTTCGATTGGAACCATCCGTCGCCGAGCGCCCCTACGTGAACCCCACGGCATGAGTTTCAAGGGGCCGTCAACCGCCCTTAAGCTTCACTCGGTCGAATCCGTCCCACTGGGACATGTCCGACAGAATCACAATGTCTCCGGGCTGCAACCCTTCTCGCACTTCGATCTCGTTGACGGAGCTCGCTCCGAGCAAGACGCTCACGCGCTCCGCATACCCGTCTCCGGTAAGCCTGAACATCCCAACCCTCTGATTCGCCTGTCCGTAGGCCGGACGCCCGACAAACGTGATATCGTCGAGGCGCTGGATCACCACGTTCCCGTCCACGCTCAAGTCGGGACGCGCACTCCTCGGAAGGTCCGCCGGAAGCGCCACGTCGATCGTAACCGTGCCTTGCTGCACGGATGGATCGATCCTGACGACGTAACCGATAATCGTATCGTTGCGGGTATCGATGTAGGCCATCTGGCCGACCGCGATATCCTGAGCCTGCGTCTGGGGAATGCGAATCTCCGCCTTGAGCCGCCCCGGTTGCACCACGCGCGCGAGCGTTCCCCCGGACTGGACCCACTGACCCTCGTCGAGGGGCAACTCGGCCAACACGCCCGACACGCCCGCGGTCACGTCGAGCGAGGCGACACGGGCCTGGTTGAACTCTACGATGTCCCTAAGGCGATCAACCTGGACGCCCTGCGCCACGATCTGCTCCTCCCTGGACCCTTCCTGCACGGTCAGGCGTGCCTCCTCGAGCTCCAAACGCTCCTCGAACTCCGCGACCTGATCCCGCGTTCGGGCCAACTCGGTGCCGGCCACGAGTTGGGGATTGATGTCGTAGAGGCGCTGGTTCGTTTGATGCTCTCGAAGCGCATTCCGGTACTGCGTGCGGACTTGAGCCACCACACCCGCCTGTGCCAGCCTCTGAGTCTCGAGGGAAGAACGCAGTTGGATGAGTATCCCCTCGGCGCTAGAAAGCTGCTGCTGCGCCTGCAGGAGCTTCACCTCTTCGTCCGGATTGCTCATCCGGATGATGATCGTGTTCGCTTCGACCTCGGTGCCGGGCAGGATCATGATCTGCTCGACCCGTCCGGCCGTCAGCGCAGTAATCCAACGCATCCGCTCGGGCACCAGTGTACCCGGGCCACGGACCTGGCGAATCATGGTGCCGTGTTGGACCGTGTCTCTCCAGACAGTCGCGGCATCCACGGACGGAGCAGCCGGCTCCAGATTTCTCAGCACACCCGTGATCCCCACGAGCGCGATCACCGCGACGCTCCATTGGATGATGCGCTTGCGCGTCCTCGGTTTCTGATCCCGAGGAATGTCCATGTGCTGTTTCAGTATCGACTCACGGCCAGTCGGCTTTTCCACAGTTTTCTGCCTCGTTGTTGGTCTAGTTTTCTACTTGGTCGTCCAGGGTCTCTGACCCTGGGCGTAGGCTTCGGCCCACAGCCATCTCGAGAGCCACGAGCGAGCTGTGGAAGGTGTAGACGGCGTCCAGATAGGCACGCTCCGCGTCGGCCATCACGCGCTCGGCCTCGAGAAGGGTGAAGAAGTTGTCCGCACCCAAGCGGTACCGTGCGCTGGCCAACTCGAGCTGCTCGGCGGCGACCTCGCGATTTCGCACCTCGAGTCCAACGATTACGTGAGCGGTCTCCAGGGCGTCGTTGGCCGAGGTCACCGCGGTACGAAGCCGCAACTCTTCGGAACGACGCAGGTGGCGCGCGTCGTCGAGTTGGGCGGAGGCCTGGGATACTTGGCGCTCCCGACTGAACCCCTGGAAGATCGGCAGGCTCACCTGCAAGGAAGCCTGGAACGGGATCTTCTGGAAGTCGAACGGGAACTGGCTGTTCCTCGCCAAGATCGACGCTCGGGCCTCGGGTGACAGCTCGCCAGAGCCGCAGCTCTGAGGGAATCCGGTCAACGGCTGGGGCAGACCGGAGGAGATGTCGTTGAACAGTTGGCAGCTCGCGAGGCCATTGGTTATTCCGTTCTGAGCCTGGGCCACGAGGAACTCTCCGTTCTCGATCTCCTGCGTAAAGCCGGCCCACTGACCCGTCACCGCAATGCTCGGGAAGTACGACGCACGCGCCTGGCGCACATCCGCCTTTCTCGCCTTCTCGGAGGCCACGAACGCCTTGAGCTGGGGGTGATCGTCGAGCGCCATGGCGATCAAGTCCGATAGGACGAACTCGGGCTTGAACACTTCGAACTCGCTCGCCAGAGTCACGTCACTCTCGATGGCGAGGCCCAAGCCCTCCATGAGGCGAAACTTCTCCACCCTGAGGGCGCTCTCGAATTGCAGCAGCGCAACCTGATCGCGGCCCAACTGCACCTCGGCCTGCTTCTGGTCGGTGATGATCACTGCCTGAGCCGCGACGCGTGCCTGGGCAATCTCCAGGTTTTCTTGCGAACGCTCCCGCGCCCGCCGAGCCACCTCGACTTGATCGCCGGCCCTGAGCGCGGTCATGTACTGGATTGTGACCGCCGACTCCATCGTAAACTCGGCCGCTTTCGTGCGAGCCCGCGTGGCACTTCTGTCGGCCTCCGCCGAGGCGCGCTGGAACCACCGCGTGCCGTTGAGCTGCCAGTTGACGTTCAGCGAGTAGAACGACGTGAACAGGGCACCTTGCTCGACACCACCGGTGTTGATCGTCCCGATGCGCTGCACTCCGGGTGCACGGTACTGCAGTTGGCTGAAGACGGTGACATCCGGCACGAAAAGGCGCGAATAGGCTGAACGCACCGCCCAACTTGCAGCGGCCTCATCGTTCTGCGTGCTCAGGAAAATCGGGTTGTTCCGCCGAGCCAGCTCAATGGCCTCGCCCAGCGTGAGAACTTGCGGTTGCTGCCCCAGCGCCAGGGTGGCCGTAAGCATCGACGCAAGAAAGGCCAGAATGATGATCCTGGCCTGATGTGTCATGTCGAGTGTCGCAACCTTGCTCACTTGCCTCATCCCTTTGAAGTTCACCTGCTTCAAGAAAAGCGGGAGGGGCCCCGACCGGAGCCGGCTAACCGAGCCAACCGAACACCCCGCACCACATCCACATCACGTCCACCGATCGAACATCCACTCCCGCATCTGTGCGTCCTTACTGGAAACTTCATGCCAGGAATCGGTTTTTTTTAAGTCGTTGTGACACACTATCTTAGAAACATATGTGCACCGTCGTGGCTGAACGTCTGTGCGCGGCTACGGGACCGTCCGTCCCAATACCGGACACCTGACGTAAGGGCCCGCCCCCGGGGACACCTTGGAAGGCGGGCCATTCCAGAGGGTATTGGACGATCATTCGGACGAGACTACCTCACATGCCTTTCCGTCTGGTTTGTGGTGAACAGTGCTCGCCGCAGTCCAGCGTCAAGGTGGTCCGATTGCGGCTGATCCATGCGTAGGCACGGTCCGCTAGAGCCCGCGCAAAGGGTATTCGGTAGAGCCACCCGACACGCCGCCCCGCTGGAATGATGGCGCAGAGCCGCTCCACGGCGGCAGCTCCCTCGGTAGTGTTGCCGTCGGGCTCGATGACTTGAAGCCCGCTCGCGTACGCCTCTGCGGTTATCCCGGGAAACCGCTCTCGGACTCCGGGCGCCTGTGACTCGACCAACTCGAGGACGCCCTCCTTGTCGAGCTTACGAAGCACCTCCATGGAGCTGCGGCACAGCCCGCAATCCCCATCGTAGATGACGGTCGTCGTGCCGCTCACGTCGGTCCCTAGCGTCCTTTGGGACTCAGCCATTCACGCCGGAACCGCCGAACCGCGTCGGTGACCACCAGGCCGGCGGCCTCGAACGTGACCACCTCGAGGCCCGGATCGGCCCTGAGCCTGATGGTGGCCGTGCGGGTTGAGCCGCGTGATTCGTAATCGACCCGGAGGTCGTCCCCGGGACGTTTGCCGGCCAGGGCCGCCGTCCAGGCCTCTCGCGACGTCATGCGGCGGCCGTCCACACGGAGGATGCGATCTCCGCGGTCGAGTCCGGCCTCATAAATGGGTGAGCCTTTCGCGGTGTTCGCATTAATGGTGGCTCCCCTCGCGTCGAATGCGAGTCCAACCGGCCCGGGCCAGGCGTCGCCCGGATTCGTGCGGCGCATGAGCATGCCCCCCGGCGTGAGGAGGGTCTCGAAATCCGGTACTTCACGCCCACGCACGAACCGCCCGAAGAAGTCGGCCGCGAAAAGAGAATCCTTCGTGTAGTCCGCCAGTGCCTTTTCGAGGTCGTCGACCGTGTACGGCGCCTCGGTCACACCGTGCCGACTCCACACGGCCTGCATATAGCCGTCCAGGCTGAGGCCATTCGCGCGACCACGCAGGGCCAGATCCAGGCCCGCACCCACCACCGACCCCCACGTGTAGTACGAGATGAACGTGTTGGACTGGTTGGTCGGGTCGGCCGAGGACGCTCTGTCCGTAAAGGGGGCCTGCATGCTCATCTCGACGGGGCTGAAGTACTGCCGCCCCGGGCCGTTCACGACGGAATTGATGCTCCCGCCCAGGCGCCGAGCGAAGGACTCCGTGTCGATCAGCTCGCTACGGATGAGCAACACGTCGTCGATATAGCTCGTGAAGCCCTCCGCGAACCACAGGCCCCTCGACATGTTCGCCTCTTCGAAGTCGAAGGGCTGAAGGTCGTCCGGCCGTATGCGCTCGACGTTCCAGGCGTGGATGAACTCGTGCGCCACCGTTCCCCATAGGCCGAGGACATCAAGCTCGATGCTGGCCGTGCTGGTCAGCATCGTGGAGTTGCGGTGCTCCATGCCGTCCCCTGCCGCCCATGGCAGGTAGGTCGCCAGGAACGTGTAGGTACCGTAGTCGAACCGGGGGAAACCGCCGAAGAACGCACCGGCCTCACGCACGATCGCCTTGACTCCATCGCCATACAGTGCCCCATCTTCGCGGTTTCCCTGGTGCAACAGCGCGATCCGGACCGTCTGCGACTCCGAACCCTCGCCCACTTCCCACTCGATCAGCCTGAAGTCGGCAACCACGGTTGGGCTGTCCATGAAATATTGGAGGCCGGGCGCCTCGAAGGTGAACGGATCGGCGGTGGGCGCGAGCTGTGTCGCCACGCGCCAACCGCTCCCCTCGGGTGGAATGAACGTGACCCGCACCGGCCGGTCTTCGAGTCCCCGCGCCCAGACGAAGGTGGCGGGCATGTTCAAGTGAGCGTGTGTGCGGTCGATGCCAGCGTAGGTGCCGTCCGCTCGATCGCCGTAAAGTGTGTAGCTCATGCGCACGTAGCCCGAGTGCCCGGACACGTTCCACTGATGGGGATCGGGCCGCTCGATCTCCAGCGGCTCTCCATCGCGATCCACCGCGCTCACACCGTAAACGCTCTTCGCGAACTCATGCAGCGAGTACCGCCCGGGTGAGCTCCGGCTCATGCGGACCTCGAGTGTGCCCGGCATGAGGCCGTCGAAGACCACGGTGACCTCCGCCTCGTGGTGCGCCCTGTTCGGGAACGCGATCTCATAACGGATCGGCGGCCGGGCCAGGAGGTCCACCCCTTGCTGAGCGGTGAGGGAAGGGGTGGTGGTGGAGAGTACCAGGACGAAAAACAGGAGGTCGCGGCGCATGACGATTCCGTAGCATTGTTTATACGAGACATCTTGGTTGGCCCGCCGGACGGGCGCCCAAGAACTACTCCGCCCGCGGCGGCAGGATCCCGGTCGATGGCCCGCTTCCTGCTATTCAACACAACGCATATGTTTGCGCCCGCCAAACCACGTGCTCACCGAACGGAGGCTCACGCCCGATGCGCGACAGCAGCACCACCACCCTCGAGGAGCTCGCAGGCCGGTTGGGAGGCGACCGCCTCGACCGGAATGTGCCGCTGGCGCCGATGACCACCTTCAAGGTGGGCGGGCCGGCCGACCTCCTCTATCACGCACGGACCGCCGATGAACTGGCCGGAGCTGTGAGCGCCGCCAGGGATACCAGCACCCCCTATTTCGTGCTCGGGCGCGGCGCGAACATCCTGGTGGGCGACGGTGGCTTTCGCGGCCTGATCATCCACTCCGCCGTGGAGGGCATCGAGTTCCTCGACGGCGACAGGGTGCGCGCAGGGGCCGGGGTGGACACCTATCCGGATCTCATCGAGGCCAGCGTGGCCCGAGGGCTCGGCGGCCTCCATCACTTCGTGGGTATTCCAAGCTCCGTGGGTGGCGCGCTGTGGCAGAACCTGCACTTCCTGTCACCCGCTCCCGAGCGGGAGCGCACGGTCTTCATCGAGGAGGTGCTCGAAACGGCGAGCATCCTGACCCAGGAAGGTGAGCGGCGCACGGTCGACGTGGGGTACTTCGAGTTCGGGTACGACTACAGTGTCCTTCACGTGCGTGACGACATCGTGCTCGAGGCAGTCTTCCGGCTCACTGTCCAGCCGGAGGAGGAGCTCAGGCGGGTCATGGAGGAGAACCTCGTCTGGCGGTCAAAACGGCATCCAGACCTAAGGCGCTTCCCCTGCGCGGGCTCTATCTTCAAGAAGGTGGAGGGCGCCGGCGCCGGCCGGCTCATCGACGAGTGTGGGCTCAAGGGCCACCGGCACGGAAGCGCCGAGATATTCGAGGGACATGCCAACATCATCATAAACTTGGGGGGAGCCACCGCAGCCGAGGTGCGCCACCTGATCGATCTGGCACAATCCACCGTTGCGTCTGAGTTGGGCTACGAGTTGGTGCCCGAAATCAAGTTTGTAGGAGACTTCTAGGTCGCCGACACGTCCGCCGCGACCTCACCCAGGACCTGCCGGTCGATCTCGTGTCCACCTTCGAAGGTCCGCGTCCGATAGCTCACTCCCGAGGACGCCAGGCGCGCCTCCTCACCGGTCCGATTCTGTTCGGTCCAGTAGCGGTCCGTGGTTCCGCCCACGATCAGGAGCCGGGTCGAGCCGAGGCGTTGTGCTGCTTCGGCCTGGGGAAGGTCGGGAGGCGGGTACGCACCCCACAGAATCAGGGCCTTGGGCCGAACGCTGCCGAGCGTGACCCAGCGGCTCACCGTGTGGACCCCCTGAGAGAAGCCCAGCACCACCACGGACGGGGTTACCCCATGGAGGTGGGAGATGACCTCATCATGGACCTGATCCAGATACTGCACATAATCCCGAATCTCGGATTCACGATCCTCCCGGGTCATCCAGGTAGCCCCCACCAGATCCTCCGGCCCGTGCGCCCGCTCCTCCGGATTCAGGTAGAAGCGCGAGAGCCCCTCGGGAGCCACCACCATCCGGGATCGGTTCGCGATTCCGGAGAACCGTCGTATGAACCTCCCCGCGAGCTGCCGGTAGCCATGACATACGAACCACACCTCGCGCACCTCGGGCCCGGGATCACCAAGCGTGTGGTACCGGGCCGTGCGCGCCACCTGAATGTGGTGCTCCCGTGAGTTCACCCGATCCTCCGAGTCGCCGCTCAAAGGTCTACGGTGCTCCAAGCACGCCGGTCCAACGGAGCACCGCGTACCCCAAGAACGACGAGTGCAGAGCGAGGAAGCCGAACAGCACTACCCTGATTCGACCCGACGCCACCTTCAGATTGAGCAGCGTCGTCCAGATGGGAATCGGCAGGAGCCAAGCCACATACGGGATCGCGTGCCCGGCGACCCAGGGCACGACGTCCAGGAATACCGTGGGCCCCTGCACGAGGCCCATCGCCCTCAAAGCCACTCCCACCGCGAACGGGAATACCACGATCAACTCCGGCGCGACCAGAACGGCGTTCATGAAGAAACGCCCACCCTCGGGGGTCTCCACCCAGGGCGTGCCGGCATCGTGGTTCGCGAGATCCGGGATTTGGGGAGCCTCGATTGGAGACATGGAAACCCTTCGGGTGCACAGTCCGTCTAAGTTTGATGAGGACGCGAGCCACGGAAGGTCGCCAACGCCCTTCCGCCGGGCAACCGATCCGTCGAACGAAGGGTAGTAGTGTGGGCCGCGACAGCGAAGCCTCGGAGCGAAGGGCACATTGAGGGACACGAAGTGCGTCGGGAGGACGATGAACATCTTTGTGACATCGTTAGGCACGTCGCTCGCATTCGCCGTGGCCGTTCCAGCGCTCCCGGGCCAGGAGACGGAATCCCCACCACCGCCCATCGCCGATTCCGCCGCCGCATTACAGGACTCGACCCCAACGGTCCTCGGGCAGGGGGTGAACCCCTTTGGCGGGTTCGAGACCCACTTTCTCGACAACGGGCTCAAGATCTGGTACCGGCACGTGCCGGGCGCCCCAAACGTGTCAGTGAGTGTCGGCGTGCCCTACGGATGGGATCGTGACCTCGAGGGCAAGGAGGAGCTGGCCCACTTCACCGAGCACATGCTCTTCAGCGATCACGATGGCCGGACCGAGAGCGAAATCAAGGAGGCGATCGAAGGGCGTGGCGGCCGGCGCAACGGGTTTACGACCCCGGATCACACCTGGTACTACGTCACGATCGCGAAGGAGCATGGCCTCTTCGCAATCGAATGGCTGAGTCGCATCGTGTCGCCGCACGCCATGGATCCGGAGGTGGTGGACCGTAACCGGCAGCCCGTGGCGCTCGAGATCAACGCGCGGCCTCGCGAATTCTTCGAGTTGCTGGGGGCGTTTCTCAACCCAGAGTGGCTGCGGGTCCCCGGTTACTGGGAGCGAGAGTTCGGGATGGTCACGCGCAGTGCGCGTGTGTATGACCGGTACGCCAACCTGCACGCGGTCACGGCAGAAGACCTCAGGCAATTCTACGATACCTACTATGTACCCGGAGCGATGACGCTCACGGTCATCGGAGACCTGGAGCTAGAGCGGGTGCTGACACTGGCCGATTCGACGTTCGGCACCCTCGCCAGGCGGCCTCTGCCCCAGAGCGAGGTGACGCTGGAAGATCCCGGACGGTATCGCGCCACCTTCTCCTGGCCGTTCGCGTCGAACATTCGCTACACGAGGCGATTCAAGGTCTTTGAACCTTCGGCCCAAGATGAGCTCGCGATGATCTTCGTGCGCGAACTGCTCGGACGGCGCCTGAATCAGCGGCTGCGCTACGGCGAACGTAAGGCGGTGTACACGCTCCAGGTAGCGATCCAGAAGCGGGGACCGGCCTCGTTCCTCCAGATTTCCGGACAGATCAACGAGGACGAATACGACTTCGCTGTAGGCGTGATCGAAGAGGAACTCAGAGCCCTGCGAGAGGGATCGCTCCCACCTGAAGATTTCGAGGCGGATCGAGACGCCCTCCTGGAACGACTGAAGACCTCGAATCAGACCTCCGAGTCGATCAACTTCTGGGCCTATCGACGCTTCTACGATCCCTTCGTGCATGAGGATTTCCCCGACGTCATCGGTTTCTTCGAGGCTGTGGGCCAGGAGGAGCTCGCGTCCTTCGCGAGTCGGGCGTTCGTGCACGAGCGAGAGACGCTCTCGGTGGCTCGGCCGCAACCGTACAGTCAGGGCCTGGTCCTCGCCAGCCTCCTGCTGCTGGTGTGGATCTCGTTCCGACTTGTGGCTTTCGGCCTCACGACGCCCATCGACATGACATCCATCAGGTACGTCGCACGCTTCAGACTCTCCCTTCCGTTCCGCGTTGCGCTCGTGGCCATCCTGGGCGGACTCGCCCTCGTCATCGGGCGCACCTTGTTGATCGGTTTCGAGTGGATCGCGCTGCGGTACGTGGTAACGACGGAGAGCTATTGGGTACAGACGTCCTCATTCGCGGCCATGCTGGTTACGGGCATCGCGGTGTTGGTGACCTACATGGCGATGATTCCACGGAAGATCCTGGTCTTCCCCGACCATCTGCGGATCAAAGGCCTGGCCTATCGCTCGCGGGTACTCGAGCCCGAGGACATCGAAGACATCGGGCCAGCACGGTTCGGGTCGGTGTGGCTATCGAAGCAACTCCCTCGCACCACCCCACTCACGCTGGGACTCGTCCGCCCCGGAATCCTGCTCAGGCCCGTGAAGGGACGAGCGTATTTCTTCCGAGTGAGGAAGAGCCCGGAGCTACTTCAGGTGCTCGAGGAGTGGAAGCTCGGCCTCTTGGAGGGAGCGCCGCTCGCAGGCACAGGCGAGGGGGCCGAGCCGAGCGATGAAGAGTTGAAGGACCTGGGTCTGGACGACCCGGACCTGAGCGAGTTCGGCATCGAAGGCTAGAGGGTCGGGCCCGGTCAGTCTGCCGGAACATCCTCTGTTTGCTGGTCCAGGGCAGCCTGTAACACCGCGTCGAGCCGTTCCAGGCGGTCACCCTCATGGCGCAGCTCCAATAGCGACTGTTGCCAGACGGGGTCGATCTGAATCGCGGGAGCAAGCTGGAAAGCGAGTTCGCGGTTCACGTCGAATGGAGGGCACTCACCACACTCTCCCGAGAGACATCTCACCACACCATTGAAGCGCTGTAGCGTATCGTAGCGCCTATTCATCAGGGCGTCGCGCTCGCGGGCCCCCTCGTCTTCGTAGACCTCCACCAAAGCCTCGTGGTAGGGTGTTTCGGATTCGATGCCGTCGACGATCGTGAATCGTGAATCCCCACGCACGAGGATGAGCGAGCCACCATCGGATAGCGGTCGAGCCTTCTCGATCACGACCAGCGTGCCCACACTACCTTCTTCGATGTGGAAATCATCCGAGCTATCCGGGTCCTGGAAGATGATCCCGAAGCGCTCGTCCGAGTCGAGCGCGTCCTTCAGCATTCGGCGATAACGGGGCTCGAATACGTGCAACGAGGTGACGGCTCCCGGAAAGAGCACGATCGGAAGGGGGAAGAGAGGTAAGCGCCGCATGATTCGCACATACCCCCACTGCCCCGCCTGGTTTCGTGTGTTGCCCGACCCTCAACCCGGTGAAAATAATGCAGGCTCTTCATCGTCCACCGTCAGCCGTCGAAGGTCCTGTCCGAAACGCACTCTGACCCTGATGAGCAGGAAGAGGGCCACCGCACCCAGGCCTGCGGCGAGTCCCCACCACAGTCCGACCGCTCCCCAGTCACGTCCGAACCCGAGCCAGTAGCCGATCGGGAGGCCGATCAGCCAGAAGCCGAGCAGACCGACAAGCATGGGCGCCAGCGTATCGCCCACACCTCTGAGGACACCCGTTGCAACCACCTGGAGGCCGTCCACCACCTGAAAGACTCCCGCCACGGGGATGAGGAGCGCCGCCAGCGCCATGACTTCCGGGTCGTCGGTGTATAGGCGGGCCAGCGCTTCGGGAATCGTCAGGAACACCACCGCGGTCACAGACATCACACCGGTCGCCAACAGCAGGCCGGCCCCGGCGGATCGGCGAGCACGACCCGGATCGCCCGCCCCCACGGCCTGGCCGACCAGCACCGAAGAGGCCTGCGTGACACCAACCGAGAACATGAAGGTGAGAGCGGCCATGTTGAGCGCCACCTGGTGGCTGGCGACCGCGATCGTGCCGATCCAGCCCATGAACAGCGCGGTGATGCCGAACACGCCGAACTCCAGGAACATGTGCATGCCGATGGGTGCGCCCAGTCTCAGCATGCGTAGGATCGCCACGGCTTCGAAGACACCTTGGCGCACCGGCCGAATGTAGCGCCCGAGAATGGGCCATCCGACGGCTAATAGTCCAAGGGCCATGAGCCACCGGCTCACGGTGGTTGCCCATCCCGTCCCCACGGCGCCCATCTCCGGGAATCCCAGGTGCCCGTATATCAGCACCCAGTTTAGGAAGGCGTTGGCCAAATTCGTGACCAAAATGGTCCAAAAGATCGGGGCGACGCGACCCATGGCCTGAAGGCTCTGCCGCAGCACGATGAAGGCGTAGAATGGAAACACGCCGGGGATGGACACCAGAGCGTATCCGGCGGCTACGGGAATCACCTCTGGTGGTTGCTGGAAAACCGTGAGAACGGCGCGAACTGGAAGAAGGAGCACCGCAGCCATTACGCCGAGGCCGAGGGCCAACGCGAAGCCTCTCTGAATGGCCTTCGCCGCAGCCTCCTCATCGCCGGCGCCGTGCGCCTGAGACACCGTGGGATCGAGCACGAACAATGTGCCCATGCCGAAGACGGCGGCGGTGAAGAAGTACATATTCCCCAAGGCCACCGCCGCCAGGTCGATTGCGGAGTAGTGACCTACCATGATGGTGTCGACCACTCCCATGAACATCAGACCCACCTGAACGGTCGCGACCGGCAAGGCGAGTTTGACCATGGTCGCGAGATCCTCGCGGCCCGGGATCATCTGTCGGACGACGTGCATGGGCGAAGACGTGGTATGGGAGAGCCAACCGGGTCCGACAGAATAACACTTTAGGAGAGGGTGCTGGAGATGGCTCGGCTGCTCTTTTGGCCCGGGCGTCATCAGAATGAACGCGAAATCCCCCGGGGGCCGGTGGACCCCGAGGGATGCGTGCTTCGTCGTGACTGCCTAGGAGATCTCGGCCGTGACGATGAGGATGAGGGCGCCGTCATCTTCGGCTGGGCTCCCCCTAACCAGTGGTGTGTTGCGACCAGTCCCCAACACCACCGTCTTACCCATTGGTAGATTGACCGCCGTCTGGAGAACCTGGTCCCAGGGAGTGATCACATTCACCTGCAATTCCACCGCTTCTCCTCGGACAAGGCCTACGTGTACCTGGATCTCGAGCGGCATCTCATTGGCGATGACGCTCTGAGTCGCCTCCTCGCCTTCCATGACTTGGAGCATGGTGCTCGCGAGCAGTTTATAACCCTGGTACCGGAGAAGCTTCCGAAGCTCCAGCTCCACGCTCGCGATCTCCGGATCGGAACCCTCGTAGCCATTTGCCGCGACGATCTGAAAGTGTAGCACAACCGTCGACCTCGGCGTATCGAAGCGCTCCAACACGGCAGCGATGCGAGCCAGATTCTCAGGCATTTCCCGCACGGTTAGTGTGTTTTCCGTCACGGTGAAGTAACCCGGATTCCCTTCGCGATCGGCATACACGTACGGCTCGATGAGCGCCATGACCTCGCCTGGGTCGAGCCGCTGGAGCTCGAAGACGCGCACCTCCACCTCCCTCTCCCACAGGCAGCCGAAGAGCACCGCGCTCACGGCCATGCACAGAATCGCCTTACCCATTCTCATTCCTCCCGTATTTATCAGTTCATGAACCATACGATGGTGATGTCCGGATTCTCCGTCGGCAGGATCGCTACGCTGGCGTGGCTCATGCTTCGCACCACCGGCGAAGGTCGATCCCATCCCAAGGCCCTCGCTACCACGGGCGACGACGGGTCGAAGGCCACGGCCTGACCCGGATTGCCCGGCGGCTTCAGCAACACGAGCGCCGCCACAGCCGCGGCAGCCAGAGGCAGGGCCAACCCCGCTCGTCTCCAACCCCACACCGACCCCCACCCCTGGCCACTCGGCACCCGCGCCAACGCCGCATCCACGTCGAGACCGGGCTCCATGGCCGTGATCGCTCCGGCCAACGTGCGCTCCGACTCCAGCACCCGCTCGGCCAGAGCCTGGCAAGCGCTACAGGTCTCGAGGTGCTCGGCCAGGTCACCGGTCACCTCATTGCTCAGTTCGGCCGGGTCGGCTTCCAGAATCCTGTCTCGTGCGATCTCGCAACGCATCATCGGTAGTCCTCCGCGAACTCGGGGTGTTGCTCCAGAACCTTGGACCGGATGGTCCGTCGGGCACGCAGCAGATGCACGCGCACCGTGCTCGCCTCCACGCCCAGCAACTCGGCCACCTCTCCGGCCTTGAGGCCTTGGAGTTCGACCAGGTCGAACACCTCTCGTTGCTTGGTGGGCAGGCCCTCGAAGAAAGTGGTGATCAGACCGGCCGCCTGATCGTCGGCAATGCGCTCCGCCAGCCCTCTCTCCGTGGCCTCCGTAATCTCTGCCCTCACTCCAGATGCCTCGTAGCGATCCATCGCGCGTCTCCTGGACTTCCGCTTCCGGAACAGCTCTCCAACCGCGTTGCTCGTAATGCGGTAGAGCCAGGATTCGAAGCCCGCGTCACCCCGAAACGATCGGAGCTTGCGATGGACCAGAATGAGGACCCGCTGCGTCACGTCGTCGGCGTCGTCGGGATCACCCGTCCCGATCAGCGCCCAGCGGTGGATCCGCTGAAAGTGGAGCTTGATGAGCCGCTCGAAGGCCTGCCGGTCGCCGGTTTGCGCGTTGCGAACCAGCTCGTTCGTCAGGTTCAAGTGCTCGGCTTCTTCGCTCACTGTCTCTCCGGTTTCCACCCCGAATCGTGTGAGAGATGCAGGTGGGAGAGGAAGCGTTTACGTGGGGGCGTCGGCCTCGCTGTCGGCGGCCTCATAGTCAACCGCCTTGGCGGCGACTCGCTCGGCTATGAGCCGTTGGGCCCGGTCGCGCCGGATTTCCGCGAGAAGCTCGTCTTCATCGTCGGCCAACTCGCGACGGGGGGGTCGAGCGGGAATGACCATGGCGATGCACAGGGTCACCGGAAAACCGGTCCAGAACGACAGTAGTCGGCCGAAGCCGAACTTCCCGGAGCTGCGATAGCTCGCATACATCAGGTTGGCCAAGATCGATACGACCGACCCGACCTGAATGCCAATGTGGATGTCCATGCCGCTTACCCCTTCGACCTACGAGGCCGCGCCACCAGTTCGCCGCCACAATTGGGGCAGGTCTCCGCCATGTCTTCGGCGCAACTCGTGCAGAAGGTGCATTCATAACTGCATATTCGGGCCTCGCCGGTTTCCGTGAGCGAGGCTCCGCACTTCTCACACTCCATACGCATTTCGAGGACCATTGATTCTCCTTCCCTGGGAAAGTGACGGTCGAGGGCTAGGCTGTCCAACCCGCGAACCCATAGATTCCCGGCATGCCACTGAAAGAGCACGCGCATCGGTTCAGCCCGCGATGAGTCCACGACAACACGAATCGCCGGGCGCTCGGATTCGAGCCCTGTGGGAGCGGCTTGCCGGATTGCCGGGCGGACGCTGGCTGTTCAACCGGCTCATGGGACGGATGGTGCCGTACACGGGCGCTCTGGGGGCCGCCGTCGAGGAGTTGCGCCCCGGCTTCGCCCGTGTCGTCCTTAAAGAACGCCGGGGCATCCGGAATCATTTGAACTCGGTCCACGCCGTAGCCCTGGTCAACCTCGGTGAGTTCACGAGCGGGCTGGCTATGTCCACCCTGCTGCCCTCCACGATCAGGGGGATCGTCGTCAACCTGGCGACCGACTTCACCAAGAAGGCACGAGGCCGCTTGGTGGCGGAGTGCACATGCGAGCTGCCCGAGGTCATTCAAGACACCGACCTTCAGGTCGTCGCGGTCGTGAAGGATGCCGAAGGCGACACAGTGTCCACGACGACAGCGACCTGGCGGTTGGCGCCACTCACGTGAGCGAACAGCCCAGAAGTCTGCTCGACACGGCCTTCACGAGCGCCGTCGGGGTCGACTATCCCCTCATTTGCGGCGCGATGTATCCATGCAGCAATCCCGAGCTGGTCGCGGCCGCTTCGGAGGCGGGTGGCATCGGCATTCTCCAACCCATTTCGCTGACGTACGTGCACGGCTACGACTTCCGCGAGGGACTCAGGTACATCAAGTCGCTCACGGACAAGCCCGTGGGCATGAACGCCCTGATCGAACAGTCCTCCCAGAAGTACCGGAAAATAATGGAGAGCTGGGTCGACATCGCGATCGAAGAAGGCATCCGCCTGTTCATCACGTCGCTGGGTAAACCCGACTGGGTGGCCCGAAAGGCCCACGAGGTGGGCGGGCTCGTCTATCACGACGTGACCGAGCGCAAATGGGCTCAAAAAGGCGCCGACTGCGGGGTGGACGGGCTCATCGGCGTGAACAGTGAAGCGGGTGGCCACGCCGGTCCGCTCGGACCCCAGGAACTGCTCCATCAGGTGGGCGACCTCGGGCTGCCGGTCATGTGCGCGGGCGGTGTGGGCACTCCGGACGACTTCGTTCGTGCGCTCCGCATGGGTTATGCCGGTGTCCAGATGGGTACGCGCTTCATCGCGACCGAGGAGTGCACCGCCAAGCAGGCCTACAAGGATGCCATCGTCCGTTCGGATGAGTCCGACATCGTGCTCACTGAGCGTATCAGTGGGGTGCCCGTCGCAGTGATCGACACTCCATCGGTGAGGCGTATGGGCCTCAAGGCCGGACCTATTGCCCGCCGCATGCTTCGAGGCGGCCGTACCAAGCACTGGATGCGCACGATATTCGCGCTAAAGTCTCTTTGGCAGCTCAAGCGCGCCTCGCAGGAAACCGGCGGATCGCTCGAATATTGGGGGGCAGGTAAGAGTGTCGCGGGGATCCACGAGATCCTTCCCACCGCGGAGGTGATCCGTAGCTTCGCGGAAGCCGCAGGTGAACACCAACAAAGGGTGATCGCATGACACATCGTAATCCACAAGAGCCCACGAACCACCGTTTGTCCGGCCGCTCCATCGGTATCGCTCTCATCGCTGCCCTTGCCTGGCCTTTGGGCCTGACGGCTCAGGACGGGCTCAGCGTTTACATCTCCGCGGACATGGAAGGCGTCGTAGGGGTGGTGACCAGCGAACAACTCGGACCGTCCGGATTCGAGTACGGCCGGTTCAGGGAGTTCATGACCGCAGAAGTGAACGCGGCGATCGATGCGGCGCGCGAGGCGGGCGCTAGCCGGATCGTGGTGAGTGATTCCCACGGCAACGGACAAAATCTGCTCTTGGAGCGATTCGCGAACGACATCCTCGTGGTGCGGTCATGGCCTCGCCCACTCATGATGATGCAAGGGATCGACGAGTCCTTCGACGTCGCCATCTTCCTCGGGTATCACTCGAGCACGACGAACACCAAGGGCGTACGAGCCCACACGATGTCCAGCGCCAACCTTACTGCCGTCCGGTTGAACGGCATCGACGTGCCGGAGGCAGGGATAAACGCGGCCATCGCGGGCCACTTCGGGGTGCCGGTGGTCATGATCTCGGGCGATGACGCGATCATCGAAGAGGCCCAGGGACTTCTGGGTGACATCGAAGGCGCGGTCGTGAAGTGGAGTTATGGGTTCCACTCCGCTCTCACGATGGTCCCCGACGCCGCTTACAAGCTGATCGGCGAGAAGGTCGCGGCAGGGATACGCAGGCGAGCCGAGTTTACGCCGTACCGCCTCGACGGGCCGATCCGTGTGGAGGTCGGCTTCAAGAACTACAGGCCGGTCGAACTACTCGGCTATCTGCCTGGAGTGGATCGCCTGGACTCGCACACGATCGGGTTCACCGGTCGGGACATGCTCGAGGTCTCCCGATTCCTGGAGTTCATTACGAGTTATTCGCCCTCACTGACACCGTGAAGGTTGTGTTCCGGTACTGAGGCGCCCAGCGCACCACCTGGGCCCAGGTACTCCCGCACGAACTGATCGTGCCTGCGCGCCTCCGTGGGCGTCCCGATCTGGTGCGTCGTGCCTGCGGTCATCCAAGTCACGTGATCGGCAACCTCGAACAGGTCGGGCACGTCGTGACCCGTCACGACGATACCGGCGCCGGCACGGGCCAACGTGCGAAGCGCCTCGGCCACCACGACGCGGTCGCTGGGTGTGAGGCCGGCCATGGGCTCGTCCGCCAACACGCAGGTGGGCTTTCGTAAGAGCATCATCACGAGCTCGGCCCGACGCCGCTCTCCTCCGGAAATCTTATGCGTCCTCACATCCAGAACGTGGGAGATGCCCAGGTTTTCGGCGGTTTCTTCAAGTCCACCGGTACCGAAGCACCGGCACATCACCTCGAGGTGGTCACGCACCGTGCCCACATTGGACAGCAGCCCCCGGTCCGCGAGATAGAACAGACCCCTGCGGACCAACGCGCGCGCCCGTGGCCGCTCGAAAACCTCGCCTGCGAAGTGGACCACGCCGTAGTCCGCGCGAAGTCGTCCGGCCGCAATCTTGAGGAGCGTGGACTTCCCGGATCCGTTGCGCCCCATGAGTGCGGTGATGCACCCCGCGTCGCACCAAAGTGTGGCAGCCTTGAGAACCTCCGTCTGCCAGAACGACTTTCCAACCGATTGCGCTGTGAGCAGAGCTCCATCCATCAGGGCACCTCAGCGATCGCCATGACCACCCAGAAGAAGATTTCGAGTATCCCCACAGCGATCAGCGTAGCGCCCCAGAACGGCATTCCCGACAGGCCCAGGGCCGCGAAGAAGTCCGTGAGCCGCTTTCGGCGGACCTCGACAGCCAAGAGCCCCAGGGTCATCGCCATTACCCAGACGGTGGGGCCCCATGAGTGGAGGGAAGACCCGTTCACCCCCGCTATTCCAGCCGCTACTGCGTGCAAGAACAGCCAGAAGAAAACCCCAACCACCAGCAGGTGGCGGCCGAACGGACTCGCCAAGACGACCGCCCATGTGGATCGAGAATGTCTCAAGGCTGCCGCTCTCCCTCGAGAAAGCCCAGATCGCGCAAGAGCTCGACCGCCTGCTCCTCGTCCTCGAGGCGCACCACCAATCTTCCGGGATTTACGAACGCCAGGCCGCAGTCTGCTCCTCCGGCGTCGTCCACGAACAGAATGGACTCGACGCCCGCGTCACGGAGGTAGCCCTGAGCCAATTCACCCTCATGACGGTAGTGGAAGCGCGCCACGATCTTCGTGTCCGAACGTCCACCGGTCATCCGTGCCTCCGCCCCGGGGAGATCGAGCCGGTATGCCCCCTACCCTGGAAAGAGACTACGATCAATTCCTGGGATGATCCGGAGCGCGTTCTGATAATAGATCTTCCGCAGCACGTCATCGGGCAGATCCAGCCCGTACATGCTCCAGAACGCATGGTACTTGCGGTAGTACGGGAAGTAGTCATCCCCAGTCTCGAGAACACGGAAATACGTGTGGAACTCCTCGGCATTCCACGAATCCTTACCGAGTAGAATGCGATCCTGGTACTGGACCAGCCACTTTTGGGCAAACCGAGGCTGCCGTCCCAGCTCGTAGATCACCGCTCCTAATCCCGCGTTCACGTTGGGGAGCTCGTCGAACAGGGCGCCCAGCCTCCCGAGGTCATGACCGAGCCACCCGAGGTGGGCGGCGATGAAGGTCGTCTCGGGATGCTTGCGAAACATGCGATGCTGTTCGGCCACCAGGTCATCCCAGGACGGTCCGGCGGAGGGATCCCGCAGACGCCGAGGACGCAACTGGAGCTCCAGCCACCTCTCGTTCTGGGCGTCGTGAGGCTGCCAGAATTCCGCCGGATCACCGGTATGAATGAGCACCGGCACGCCCAACTCACCGGCCTTCGCCCAGATCGGGTCCAGCCTTGGATCGTCGACGGCAACGCGCTCGCCCGCAACGTCGCGGACGCTCAGCCCCAGGTTCTTGAAGATCTTCAGCCCCGTGGCGCCACTACGAATGTCGGCCTCGAGTTGCTCCGTCGCACGCTCAGTCCATCCCGCCTCACCGAGACCGTTGAAGTTCACGTTCGCAAACGTCACGAAGCGCCCTGGATGGGCACCTTCCATGTTCCTGATGGTCCCCACCAAGCGGTCGCCGGAGCCTCCGCTCAGATTCACCATGACGGCCAGGTTGATCTCGTCCATCTCTCCAATCAGCCTGGCCAGGGACTCGGCAGACTGCCGGCCGTTTTGATGACCGTGAACGTCGATGAATGGGAACTTCGCTCGGGTCACGGGCTCCCCGGACACCACGAGCGTGGACCTGGGGTTGTAGTCCTCGACGCTCATGTCCTGTGCCTCAGCCCTGAACGGCACGAGCACCGTCGAAATCGTGAGGGCCACGACCCCACATACCTTTAGCGCCGCAGCGATAATTTCGGTCATGCCACCCCTCCCCGCGTGATCATCCCTGGAATGAAGTAGTGCCGGAACGGCACTTGGATCTGAACACCGTATCGGTCCCAAGGTTCATGGAGTGCCCCAGTCGAATGGCTCGCGGCGAACGCCCACGATGGGCTCAGGGCAGCGCCCATTCTCCATCCCAGACGGCGTGCTGGATACCGTTCTTGCCCGCTCGCTTGACCGCGTACATCGTGCCATCTGCCAAACGCAGGGCCTCACGGCTGGATTCAACAGGGGTCTCGAATGTGACCGCGCCAATGCTGCAGGTGACCGGCCAGCGCCCTTCCTCCATCGCCAAATTCAACTCCTTGTGCAGCTTCTCGAGCACCATCTTTGCGGCCCCGAACGTGGTTTCGGGAAGGAGTGCCGCAAACTCGTCGCCTCCAAGACGCCCGAGCACGTCACTCTGCCGGGTGACGTTTCGCATGGTCTCAGCTACCCGCTTCAGCAGCTGGTCACCCGAGTCGTGGCCCTCGAGGTCGTTTACTTCCTTGAAATTGTCCAGATCCAGGTAGGCGAGTGTGAACGCCCGACCGTACCGGTTGGAACGAGACAACTCCGCGTCCAGGGCGGCGATGAACGATCCCCGATTGGGCAGCGAGGTCAACGCATCGATCGCCGCGAACCGCCGTCCCTCCTCCATCCGTTCCCTGAGGAAACCCACCATCCCGGCCGCCGCAGAATAAGCGGCCAAACTCTGAAGGACGTTCCACGCCATCACTCCCCGTCCCATGACCTCTGTACCGGTGGCGATTTCGATCAACACGATGCCCATGGCTGTAACGAGCGCCATGCCGTATCCCGCCCGCGAGCCCTCCATCCAGGCCGCGCACCCGACCGGAGCCAGATAGAGCCCCCAGAACGACAGGTGGGCCACCATCAAGGAGTCGACTACGCCCACCAACACGAGCAGCGCAATGCAGGCCGGTAGTATCCAAGGGCGCGACCCCGACCAAGGTGTACGTAGCAGGCGCGCCAAACCGGGCTCGGGAAAGCCCGGTTCGGGCGTCTCTTCGGGCCCTCTCTCTGAGGCGTTGTCTGGTTCTGTCAGGGACATGCAGAAATCTGTCTATGGGCTTCGTACTTCGCTGCGGGGGTCAGCCCGAAGATGACTCCCGTGTCGCCGCAACGCAATCAAAGATGATCGCGCAGCCACTGGTTCTCACAACGGACGTCCTGCCATGCCGCCTCTCGCCCCGACTCGAGAACGAAAATTCCGTCATCAGGATGCAGCATGCCCCAAAGCTCATCGCGAATCTCGGCAGCGGTCTGGTCACTGACGACCGCCCAGGTGCTATCCAGAATTTGGGCCCACCGCTCGTACGACTTGAGAGCGAGGATCAGGTCGACGTAATGTTTTCGGGGCTGCTTGAGCTCGTATGAAACAATGAACAAGGGCATGCGAAAATCTTTCTCAAGCGCGCGTGCACTGAGAGAACGGCGTCACCCGGTGGCCGCATCCTGTCCACCGGGTTCCGCCTCCGGCTCGGTAAGCGACCCAACGAACAGATGGAGGTCGGTGAGCCGCCATTGGCTCCGTAAGCACCAGGCGCCCATTCCCACGAAAAACAGCGTCGCAAGCATTCGCCCTAGTCCAAGCCCACCGCGCAGCGGCATGAGGCCGAAGCCGACCACCACGTACACCCCGAACACATACGGGAGCAGGCCACTCATCGTGGCAGCCACGATCCACGCACGCTTGGGACGGCCAAACGCCTTGTGCACGGCCACATGCCCATACGCCAGCATGGCCGCCGCGGTCGCCACTGAACCGAGCACAAGGGTCACCACCTCGGTGGCGAAAAGCCGGCCCAGCAACCCCTGAATCAGTCCGGTGAGCCCAAGCGCCATCAGCGGGATGAAGCCCCGTCCAAGGGTAGCCGCAGCCGTTCGCTGGACGGCCGTGCCCACAGCGTTAGCTGGATCCGGGGGCCCCGCCGAGCCCCCGTCAAACTGTACTTCAGATAGGTCCGGCATGTCTCCATGATGCAATCGCCCCGGAAATGACGCCAGGTCGGTCGTTCCGAACCCGCGACCGTTTCGGAACGTGTCGCCCGCAGGGGAAGTTGGGGTGGTAGGGTTTCACTAGGGTGGTCGAGACGGTTATTGTGGGGGGATGGGTGGTTGAGTCTACGGGGAGGGGTGGTCTTGTTCACACGGTGTATTTTCTGCCATAAGCCGTTTGCCCCGAACGGGATCTTCGGGCGCCTCCCGCCTGGGCGTAGGTTGGCTTTCGACCCGGAGCGCGGCCGTCTTTGGGTCGTGTGCGAAGGCTGTCACCGCTGGAATCTCTGCCCCATCGAAGAGCGCTGGGAGGCGCTTCACCAGCTGGAGCGCATGGTGCGCGACCGATCGCAGCTGGTGGCCGAGACCGACAACATCGCGTTGCTGAGTGCGGGTGAGCTCTTTCTCATCCGGGTCGGAAAAGCGGGCCTTGCTGAACAGGCCTGGTGGCGGTACGGGCGAGAGCTTCACGCTCGCCGCTCGTCGTTCTTCAGCACCCGCTCACAGATCGCCGCTTACACGTTCGGCGCCATGCAGTATCTCGGCGAGCTGGTCGGCCTCGGAGACGAAGATCTCAGCATCACCTGGGATGATACCCCCGCCGCCGACATTCTCCGCTGGCGCCGATTCGGGTGGGCAGCTTGGCATGGCAAGCTCGATTGCAAGTTCTGCCAAAGTACGCTGAGGGCGCTTCGCTACGACACTTCCTGGTGGTGCTTCCCAAAGGTCGATGTTGGCGGACGGATGTCTGTCCAGGTGCCTTGTCCCCGCTGCGATCCATGGACTCCGGACAATGTGTACACCATCGAGGGGCCCGAGTCGGAGAACGTGCTTCGGCGGGTACTCGCGTATCAGCACATCATGGGCGCGCCGGAGGGGACCATCCGCGACGCCGCCCGCGTCATCGAGGACGCGGGGGGCACCGATCCAGAAAGTCTCGAAAGGCTCGTTTCGAGCTACGGGAAGAAATCCCTCTGGGGGATGGGCAAGACTCGCTCGATTGCGCTGGAGATCGCGATCAACGAGAGCGTGGAGCACCGCATGATGACCCAAGAACTCCAGGCCCTCGAGTTCATGTGGAGGCGCGAGGAGCAACTGGCCCGCATCATCGACGAGGAGCTGACTCCCAAGGACATCCGGGACAGGCACGAGCGCCGGCTCCCGGTCGAGGTGCTAGCCCGAGGGAAGTTGCCCGGAGACCAAGACTAGCTGATACGATCTGCACGCCTCAGTCCCGTGGCGAGCCCTCGAGCAGACCTTCGAGCGGCAGTTCCTCGGCACCTCTCTCCGTGCACACCGCGAAGTTCCGCTCCGATGCGCCGTACAGCGCCACGCCAGCATACTCCCCGGCGGCATTCAGTACGAAGAAGCGGACATCGAAGGCTGGCAAGCCACGAGCGTTCAAGAGGCGATCATCGACCGTATTGTCCTGAATCCGCCTTAGCGCGGCCATGCCGGCGTCTTTCGGGTGCATCCCGTTGCGCATGTTCTCGACCACGAGGAATGAGGCGAGATTATAGAGGTTGGCCTCGCCCCGCCCCGTCGACCCGGCAGCCCCCACAGCGCCGTCCACGTAGAGGCCCGCACCCAGGATGGGTGAGTCCCCTACTCGGCCCGGAATTTTCCAGGACAGACCACTCGTCGTTGTCACACCACAGATGTCCCCATTGGGTCCGATGCCGTTGCAACTGATCGTCCCCCAGAAGCTCTCCTCTGGAATGAGCCCTTCATCAACCATGTCGAGCCCGGCCTGATAGAACCGGTCGCTACGCTCCCGAAGGCTTTGGCGTCCATGGCTCCCGGTAGTATCTGGGCCCGTATCCTCCCCCACGCCGCGCCGGCCACGGGTCGAGGGATCGAGCCAATGCCCGGGATCCACCCGGCGGCGCCACTCTAACCACAGTGCGCGCGAACGCTCGGTATTCAGGTCGTCTTCGATGGCAAAGCCTAGCTGACGAGCGAATTCCCGAGCCCCCTCACCGACCAGGAGGTGATGGTCCGTCAGCTCCATGACGGCCTTCGCGACCCGTGACGGAGTGCGCACGCCTTCCAGCGCCGCCACCCCACCTGCCCACCGTTTAGGACCATGCATGCAGCAGGAGTCGAGCTGCACCACACCGTCTGCATTCGGCAGCCCGCCGTAGCCGATTCCGGATTCCTCCGGATCCAGCTCCGGAATGTTCACACCTTCGACGAGTGCGTCGAGCACGTCCTCTCCAGCGGTGATGAGCCGAAACGCCCGTTCTACGGCGCTCTCATCGCCACCGTTCCGGTAACGGATACCGCTCACGTCCGAGATCACGACGGGCGAAATACTCCTGGGCGCGTGCACAGCCGGGGCAGCCGAGAGATGCTCCGGCAACACCGCCTCGACGGCCGACGCACCGAGCCCAGCCACGGCGATTCCTGCGGTCGAGGTGTGCACAAACTTGCGGCGACTCATTGACGTCATGGAATCTCCCCTTATCCAGTGATTTCATGTGTGACTTGATATCACATTACTCAACTCTATTGCCCTGAACCATATAGCGTCGAACATGCTCTCGGTCAGTTTGCCAGTAAACGTATTCTGCTGGCTCGGATGGTACGATCCCATGAGGACCATGCCTTTGCCGAGGGCAACCTCTACACCGTGCCCAAAACGGGGCGCCGGTCTCACGATTTCTACCCCGCGGTCCCGGTGAATTCTCAAGACCTGGCTGAAGGCTAACCCACCGAGTGCCACGATCACCTTCGCCATACTCAACTGGTCCAATTCCCGCTCCAAGTAGGGGCGGCAGTTCCGGCGCTCCTCGGGCGTCGGTCTGTTGCCGGGAGGGGCACAGCGTACGGCGGCGGTGATGTAAACGCCCCTCAACTCGAGACCGTCGGCGGCGTGCCTCCCTGCGGCCTGATTAGACAGGCCCGCGCGGTATAGCGCCCGGTAGAGCCAGTCCCCCGAGCGATCCCCTGTGAACATGCGTCCAGTGCGGTTGGCACCGTGCGCAGCGGGGGCCAACCCGACCACGAGGATCGCGGCCTCGGGATCGCCGAAACTCGGCACGCCCCTTCCCCAATAGTCCTCATCCGCGAATGCGGCTCGCTTGTCGCGAGCTACCTGTTCACGCCAAGCCACCAACCTCGGACACCGGCGGCACACTGCCACCTCCGCGTTCAGCACGGCGAGGCTCAGGGGCCACCTCGTGCGCGCGGGATGAAATTCATGTCAGATTTCCTCCTCAGGGCGGCCCCAGGGCCGGATGAAGTCCTCGGCCTCGATACCCAATGCATCAGCGACACGCGTGATATAGTTGAAGTAACCGACCACCTGCGTCGCGTCGTGCACGGCCCGGTCATCGAACCCATGTCCTCTCAGCTCCTCCAGGTCCTCAGCTCTCATCTCCGCCTGTCGATGCGTGAGTTTCTCCGCGAACGAGCACAGCGCACGATCAGCAGCGTTCAAAGGAGCGGTGCGCCAATCTCGCACCACCGCGTGCACAAAGGCATCGGCCTCTTCCGCGTCCATTATCACCGACTCGACCTCGGCCCGGAGGTCATGGGCGTGAGCCTGAATTCAGTAATGGCAGTCGAGCTCGACTGACACCACTGTGGCGAGCATCTCGCGTTGAGTGCGTGAAAGCGGCGACGCGCCCTTCATGACGGCGGAATAGAACCGCATGCCCGAGTCCAGCACGAGAGGGTTCACGCTCTGAACGTGCACGATGTTCCAGATGCGGCCCGCCCGCTCCACGGCGGCATCGAACTGGCGCTTCAGGAGGCCGGTGGCCTCCTTCTCGGGAACGCGATGGATCCAAGACATGCTCGATTGATCCTCGTTGAGTTGGCACCAGGTGATTCGCAATGGAATGATATAGGGCTGGAGGCCGTTCCGGGACCAGCCTAAGCGTGACCGGCGCCGGGGGTGTCCAGAACCCGGATCGCCTGGAGTACGTGACGCCGTTCATGTTCGACCATGAGGCGGAACGCGTCGCCCAGCCGAAGCCGGATCAACCGGGAGGCCGGAGACGGCACCTTGATCCGCATCAGACCCGCCCCCTCGGCAGCCACCAACAGGCGATCGATCTCCCGCTGCTGTTCCAGGTACGCCGCGACCACACCGGGCCCGACATCCGCATCCTTGGGCGCGAACACCCTGGGAGCCTTGGATTTCCGCGGCACCTCCGGCCCTGATTGCCGGATGAACCATGCAGCCAATCTTCCTCCGCGAAACGAAGTATGGCCGATGCCCGGGGTGGCGGGTGAGCGACGGAGGGCCTCGTCGATGCTCGCGAGATACCCGGCATTAGTGGCCATCAGGTGAGCCGGGCACTCCGCTACCGACCAGGAATCCGGAGTGGGACGTTGAAGCAACGCCTCCGGGTCGAGCGGAGCGAGCCTCTCTTTGGCGGTGGCGACGAGGTCTTCGAGGTCGGTACGAAGCACCTTCAAGTAATCGGACGAAGACTGCGGGGCCGTCATGTCCCAAGAAGCCACCATGGCCCTACGCGTCCAGACCCATGAGCTGGACCAACGTCGCGAGATCGTGAACCTCCATGTCCGGCTGGGCCGTGGCCGGCGCGGTGGCGCCCGACCCATCCAGGCCGGCCCGCCGGTTTACCCAGACCGAGCGCAGGCCCAGTTCGTTGGCCGGCGCGATATCGTGGTAGAGACTCTGAGCGACGTGCAGCACGCCACTCGGCCCGCGGCCCATACGCTCGAATGCCAGATGGAAGCTGCGATGGTAGGGCTTGTAGGCACGCGACTGTTCGGCCGTAATGACGTGGTCGAACGGCACGCTCAAGTGCTCGGCCGAGTGAGCAAAGAGGTCGTCGTCGATATTGGAGATGATCACTAGCTCGAAGCGCTGGCCGAGAGCCCTCAGCGCCTCTACCGTATCCGGAAACGGCCGCCACTGCGCAATCGAGTCGGCGAGCGAGACCCGTTCGGACGGGTCCGGCGTAAAGCCTAGACGTTCGCCGATGGCATCGACCACGGACCCCAGGATCTCTCGGTAGAGTCGATACTCACCCGCTTGCTGGGCCGGCTCAACCTCGGCGTAAAGCGCCAAGATCTCCTCGCCACTCAACTCGATACCGTGCACGGCCAGCAACCGACCGAGGGCTCCGACAATGCCAGCCTCCCAGTCGATCAGGGTGCCGTAGCAGTCGAAGCTCAGGGACTCGACATCGTCGAACCGCATGGCCGTTCGGTCAGCCTCCGATCGGGCGGGCAGCGGGCACCAGGGAAACCTGTACGTAGTTTTCGATGTTCAACCAAAGGCGAGCCATGTCCCGGATTCGGTCGGCTGTGATGGCGTCCACCACGCTGTCGCGTATCAGGCGCGTGGGATCCAGGCCCTCGAAGTCGGAGCCGATGAGTTGGCTGGCCCACCAACCGTTCGACTCGCGATTCTCTTCGCGCGAACGCCGGTCCTGCTCTTTGACGGTCGCCAGTTCCTCTTCGGTCGGGCCCTCTGCTTTGAGCGTCGCGATTTCGTCGAAGACGACGTTCACCAGTTCATCCATTCGCTCCGGATCCGATCCGAATCCAACGCTGATGGTGTACTCCTGGTCCGGAAATTTCGAGCCCCCTCCTCCTACCAAAACGGAGTAGGTCCCGCCGAGATCCTCACGCATCACATCGCGCAAACGCATCTCGAGAATGTCCTTGAGCAGGCGCATCGCGACGCGGTTCCCATCGGTGTACTCGAACGGTCCCGTGAAGATGATCCTGGTGTTGCTCTTGGGCTCGAGCCCCTTGCGAACGACACGTCTAACGACCCCCGTCGGGGGGTCGATACCAAGATCCCTCCACATCTCTTCCCGCCCGGTCGTGGGCAGCGATCCCAGCCACTGGAGCACCAGGGGACGGATCTCCTCCAGATCGAATGCGCCAACGAGCACAAACGTGAAGTCGCCCGCATCAGCGAACCGGTCACTGTAGAAATCGAACGCAATGTCGAGGTCCAGCCGGTCCAGCAACTCCACTGAGGGCGGCGCCGCCCGAGGATGCCCCTGGCTCATGACCACGGCCAGGGTGTCGCTGAAGTGCGACTCGGGGCTGGCTCCCCGGTTGGCTAGGCCCGGCCGGGAGCGCTGGAGGAAGGCCTGGAAGACCTGCTGGTCTTTTCGCGGGGCCGTCATGTACAGGTACACCAACTGAAACAGGGTCTCGACATCACGCGGTGAGCCCCCCCCGGTAAACCCCTCCGACAACTCGCTGATGACGGGTCTCACGCTCGCGGCCTTTCCTGTCAGGACCTTATCCAGGTCGAGCAGGCTGTGCACTCCGACACCGCCCTGTCCTACCAGCATCGCCGCCAACTGGGCAGATTCGAACACGTCGTCCCCGGCCAGGGACGACCCGCCGGGACTCTGCGCCCGCAAGACGATCTCATCGTCCTTGAAATCAGTCGGCTTGAGGATGACGCGCACCCCGTTGCTCAACTCCCAGTGAGTCACCCCGATCTCGTCGATCGTGCTCTCCGATAGGATTGTGCCCGAAACCGGCGTCTCGGAGACCAGCGGCGCCGTGGTGACGGCGTCTTCGTAAGGTGCGATGTCGGCCTCGGCCACACGGGCGAACACTGCGAGGATTTCATCCTCGCTCGGAACGGGCACGTCGTCCTTCTCAGGAGCGTTCACCAGGATCACGCGATTTTGGTCGGTGATCCACTCGCCGGCGAGGCGGTTCACTTCCTCCAACTGGATGGTTTGGAGCACCTGGGCGACTACGGAGAATTCCCATTCGATTCCCGGAATCGGCTCGCCTTGGAGGAACGCCCGCTGGTACTCCTGGGCGAAGCTGCGTGAGTCGCGGTTGTCTCGCTCGGCGAAGGCCTGCTCCATGCCCCGCAGGAAGTTGGTTTTCTGACGGCCCAGTTCCGACCCCGTGAAGCCATGGCGCGCCACGCGTTCGCCCTCGGTAAGGAGCGCCTCGAGGCCGAGCAAGATTCCGTCGTCTCGGACCGCCGCACCCAGCTGGTAGACCTCGCTCGTGCGTACGAGCCTGCCCTGACCCGAGAACCCTCCCAAGAAGGGTGCGTCCGGCCGCTGCGTGAGCTCGAACAGGCGATCGTTCAGCATGGAGTTGTAGAGCCCGCTCACGATCCCCTTGCGATACGCGGCCAGTGTGCCCTCCTCGGGCACCGCCTGCTTGTACCCAACCGCTACGCTCGTCGAAGTGGCTTCCGGGTCGGTAGCAATGGCCATCAACGTCTCGGCATGCGCGGGCACCTCGAAGTAGGTTCGGACGCGGGGATCATCAGAGGGCAGCACACGAGAGAAGTGCTCGCGAATCAAACCCTCCATCACCTCCGGGTCGAAGTCACCCACCGCGACCACGGCCATGAGCTCCGGCCGATACCACTCTTCGTAAAACCGCTTCAGCACCGAGTGATCGAAGGTTTGAAGAATACGTTCGCTCCCGATGGGTAGGCGCTCGGCGTAACGTGAGTCCTTGAACAAGATCGGGAACTGCTTGTCTCGCATTCGTGTGCTGGCACCCAGGCCGCGCCTCCACTCTTCGACGACGACGCCACGCTCCTTGTCGACTTCCTCGGGATCGAAGGTGATCCCCTGCGCCCAATCCTCCAAAATCTGGAAACCTGTTTCGAGGATGTCGGCATCGTCCGTGGGCACGCGCAGCATATAGACGGTTTCATCGAACGACGTGAAAGCGCTGATGCTGGGTCCGAAACGCATGCCGATCGATTCGAGGTAGTCGACGAGGGCCTGCTTCTCGAAGTGCTCCGTGCCGTTGAACGCCATGTGCTCCACGAAATGGGCGAGGCCGAGCTGGTCGTCATCCTCGAGAACGGAGCCCACATCGACGATCAGCCACAGCTCGGCTCGGTTTTCGGGCTGGTCGTTGGCGCGCACGTAGTACGTGAGGCCGTTCGGCAGGATACCCACCGTCACCGCTGAGTCAGTAGGGATCTCACCATCCGAGCCCACGGTCTGCGCGGCCGTCAGGGTGCCAGCGGCGGACAAGCCCAAGGCGACCCCGGTCAGGATGAGGACTCGGAGGACGGAGAACTTGTGGTGGCTCATGTTGTTTCGACCCGTGCATGGGAGAAATGATGGAGTACGAGTTTTCGTCGCGAAACACGTCATACCCGTTTCTGCTTCCTGGGCTCCCCGTGTCAGACCTGCGGCCGATTCCATCACCGGCGACTCCTGAAGCCTTCGATCGCTGCACCTATCAGCGGGCCCACAAGACCGCCCACGGTGGCACCAATCAAGGCGAACAATAGGATGGGATTGAGGCTGTCGAGGAAGGCGCCCCCAGACGTGATCGACCGAAACACGGTCACCACGGTGAACGCCCCACCACCTACAAGGGCGCCAGTGGCTGTTCTACGCGCAAGTTTCATCGTGCTTTCCATTTTGGTTGCCTTTGGACTCCACGTTAGCGTCGGGAATCCTCGTCCACCTCGAGCTTACGTAGGTTGGGAAATGCGTAGCCCAACGCCAGGAAGCCTCCACCGACCACCATGAATAACAGGATCCGCCAAATAGCCTCGAGGTTTGCCAGATCCACCACGAACAGTTTACCCACCAAGAGGAGCAGCGTCGCCGCACCGGTTTGCCACATCGCCTGGCGCGCGCTTCGGAGGCCGATCACTAGTAAGGCGATCCCATAGGCCGCCCACAGGAACGAGACGTACGCATGTCCGCCGGAAAGGGGTACGAATTCGCGCCACATCAGAGCTAGAACCGCGGCGTGCCCGGTCAGGTAATAGTAGACCTTCTCTCTACCCAGCATTCGACAAGCCAGAACCGCACCCGCGATCGCGCCGAGATCGGCTATCGCGCCCACGTTGAGCATCGGTGGGGCGCCGGCCATGCCGACGAGCCGCCCAGCCAGATCGAAGGCCACGATGACCCACAATACGTGCCCCCATCTGGATGTCCACGGGTCCGACCACCGTTTGGCGAGAACGTGCGTGCCCCAAGCCTGGGCCGCCCATGCCAACAAGAGCGCATGGCCTCCGGCGAACGACGAACCGCCCAGCTCGCGCCCGAGCAGAAGGGCTAGTCCAACCTGAGGCACGACCCGGTACATGGTCGCGCCGCGGGCCACGAAGCTCGATGCCCCCAGGGCCGCGGCCAGCAGGGCGAGGTCCGTCATCGCTCCGACGTTGAGGATGGGCATACGCGCCGGCCCAATGCCGCCGGTCAGCCTCGCAGTCAGCCAGAACGCGACGATGCCGAACAGGAGGTGCCCCCACCTCTCCGCCCAGGGGTCGGAAATCCTCTTCGCCACCACGTGCACCACGAGGGCTTGCGCCGCCAACGTCAGGAGCAACACCTCGCCGTCCAGCATCAGGGCCAGAGCGACGGTACTGAGCATGAGGGCAACGAGTCCTTGCGTGTGACCCAACCCTTTCATGCCTGGACGCACCATCAGCATGCGTGCGGCCAACGCGTATACACCGGTCAGCCCCAGGGCAACAAACCCGGCATCCATCGTCGAAAGCCGCCAGGCCCAACTGGTCAGGGCAAGCGTGAGGAGGGGTGTCAGAATCGACAGCAGGTGGACGTGCCGTCTCAGCCATTCCTCGGTCGTGTCACCGAGGCCTGTGAAGTCGCCGATGCGCTCCAGCAGCTCGGGGCTCAGCTTGGGTGGTGACCACCGCCCCGGGTCGGCCGTGGAGACGACTTCACGCATCAAGGGGAGCGCCCAGAACCAAATCCAGGCGAATACGATTCCCGCCTGAAGGCTGGCCTTGTCCAGGAATGCCGCCTGCGAGCCCGAGGCAGCGGTGAGTGCGATCAACATCACCGCCCAACCACCCACGAACGAAACCCATAGGAGCGAACGCCATCCGCGATCGAAGTACACGGCGGAGGCCCCCGCGAGGACCAGCGTGGTATAGGCGATCAGGCCGGGTACGCTGCCCGACCCGGTAAAGAGCAGGAAGGGCGTGCCCAGCCCACCGGCCACGCCGATGACGGACAGGGCGGCCCGGTTGTGCGCGAGCGAGAGGAAGAACGCGAGTACGGTGGCGGCTATCATGAGGCCGAACGCGATCGGATACGAAAACAGCCCGTAGAGCCGGAAGGCCGCGAAGCCCGTGATGTAGAACGTGGCGACAGCCCCACCGAACAACGCCTGCACATACTGGGGGCGAGACTCGCTCAGTCGGAACCCCAGAACCAACAGGATCAGGCCCAGTCCGTATCCGAGTGCCACTCGAACGGCGGGAATCACCCACCCCTGGTCTATCGAGTACTTGAAGGCGAGCGCGACGGCGAGCAGTACGAGGCCGATTCCCACGCGCGGCAGCCAGAGTTCGGCGCTCTCGAGAATCTCGCGGGCCGAAAACCTCCCAGAGGGCTGGTCCGACTGCCGTTCTGGAGCGGACTCGAATCCTGCACTCTGAGGGGGCGATGTGTCTTGCGCCGGTCCACCACCTCCAAGTTGCTCGGCCTCCCCGGACTGACCGGCGCGAAGCGACTCCAAACGCCGCCTGGCCTGCTCCCGCTCACGCTGCTCGGATTGGGCGTCCATGCCGGCCGGCGACGGCGTCTCCGCCGTGCCATCCGATCTCCGCCCGAGCGCCTCACGGAGTACCTTGATTTCCCGTTCAAGCCGCTCGACGCGGGTTCTCAGATCCTGATCAGGGCCGTCTTCTCTCACGGATTCGCTCCGATCACCGGGGAGGGCTGGCGTCACGACAGGTCCGCGGGAACGATCAAATCGCCCAGGCCAGAATGCAAGGTTGTTCCTCGGTGACCCCTCAGTTTCCGGCTTCGGCCCCCAACAGGGCCAGGCTGGCCGCGGCCGGAACCCCCATGTTCGACCCGCCGAACTCAGGTAGGATGGCCGCGTTCACGGCTATGATCGCCCCGTCCATATTCAACACCGGCCCGCCGCTACCTCCGCTGGTCGTCTCCGCATCATAGACCACCGCGCGGGTGGTGACCTGGCCCACGATTCCACGGCTGGCGAGCGGCGCGATGTGGCCGGCCGCCGAAAGCCGCTCCGCGATGCTCCAGAAATCGGTGTCGCCCTCTCGGGTAAGGCCTTCGAGGAAAGCTTGATCCGTCCGTACGACCAGGGCTCGCACACCGAGCGGGTAGCCGAGTACCAGCACCTCGTCGCCGGGCTGAGGTTTCGTCGTACTGAACGTCAAAGCCGGATGGTCGGCTGGAAGTCCCTGGACCCTCAAGACCGCAACGTCGGCGTCGGTGCTGGCCCTCACCAGAGCGATGTCGAAAGCGTCGGCGATCCCGGGCACGTACGCCACGAACCTCTGCATGACCGGCTCGAACCCGCGCATCACCAAGGCTTGAGCCGGTGCGTCGAACTCCCATGGAAGAGCGACATGCCGATTGCTGATTACCAAGCCACGAGGCGAGTCGATGATGATGCCGGTACCTGTGTAGAAAACCTCGAGGACCTTGCCACCACCCTCGAGCGTGAGCGCCGGCTCTCCTTGCAGGTTTCGTACTGGCAGGCCACCGGGCCCCTCGACCAACCTCAGGAACCTCCCGCTCACCGGATCACGGAACGCGTACCCACCCTGGAGAAACACGGTGGACCACGACGCTGCAGCCAGGATCCTCCCCACCGCTCCGGATCGGGCCTCGAGCTCGCCGATACGAGTCGAAGCACTGGCCAATTGGGCGTCGATGTCGCCACGGAGTTGGGCGAGTTGTTCGCCGGACAGGCCCTCCGCACCTGCTCGCTCCAGCAGTCGGGCCATACCCGCGACCCGTGTCACCTCCGCCGAAAGACGTTGCTCCAGGCGGATGCTCCTCCACGTTAGGAGAGCGGTGCTCGCCACCAGCGCGACGAGGAGCATCATCACGCTCGCCCGGAACTTGCGCGACGTCTCCGTCGCCAACTCGCGCCGCATGCCGAATGCCACCATCGCGGCCCGCCCGAGCGCTCCACGGTCCGAATATCGAGCGCAGTCGCGGCAATCCGCGAAGGCCTCGGAGACCCGCTTGTAAGCCGGAGAATCTGGAGGGTAGAGCCGAAACCGCAGAATGGGCCCCCCCTTCCCCATCTCCAAGAGATCGCCCGAGGCGAGCAAGATTTTCTCGACCGACTCACCGTTCACCCAGAGGCTCTGCCCGGCCGCCGCCTCGATCTCGTAGGTGACACCACGGCTGCGAAGTACAGCGTGAACGGGCCCGGGAGGTGGGTCGTGGTCGGCCGGAAGCCGCACGTCTGACTCCCCGGACGTGCCGACAAGCAGTGTCTCGCCCGAGATCCGGTCACTCCGTCCCCGACGACTGCCTGAGAGCTGGGCCAGCATGGCCACGGGCCTGCCTACACCGGAGGCATCGAAGGTGTTGGCTGTTTCCACGTGTGAGTCTCCTCGTCTAGGACGGATTCCAAAATCCGCTGTGCGTGCCACGGCACGTCGGTAATTTCGACCTCGAGCTTCAAATCCGTCGCACGGTCGAGAATGTCCCGGAGTACGAGTGCTCCGCTGAGGTCGATTCTGCCGAGGCCTCCGAGGTGAATTACGAGGCACCGCGCGTCACTCGCCTCGTGCAATCCCTCTAGGAGTGCTCGCTCGAGAAACTGAGCAGAACCGAACCACAAGACACCGGTAGGCTCGAGATGGACCTCGCCGTCCTCCGACCAAGTCTTCACGCTCGGCCGCAACTCACGCCAGAGGTGCACCATCACGGCAGCCGACACGCCAAAAAGTACGGCGAATTCAATTCGGGGAGCCAGGGCGAGCGTCAGCGTGAAGGTCATCCATGTCACAAATCCTTGGGCCCGGGAGAGCCGCCAAACGCGGACCATTGCCGGGATCCTGATCAGGCGGACGACCGCGGCGATGACGATCGCGCTCAGGACGGCGCGGGGCAATGCCGAGAGCACACTGGTGAACGGTAGAGCCGCAAGCACAGCCAGTCCCGTAATCGCTCCGCTCCAACGTGTGCGAGCGCCCGCCATGTGGCTCAACGCACTCCGACCGAACGAACCTCCGACCGGCAAGCCGCCCACCAGACCGGCCGCCAGGTTGGCTGCACCCTGGCCCAGAAATTCGCGATCCGGAGACCACGGCATCCGGTCCTGTCCAGCATACAGTCGAGCGATCGCAGTGGCCTCGGCAAATCCGACGAACGCGATGACCATGCCGGCGATCAACAGCCCGGGCACAGCACGCCATGGGAGATCCAGCGCGATGGCGGGAATCCCAGCGTTGATCGCGCCCACGGTCGGTCCACCGTACCCGCTGAGGATCGAAAACATCAGCCCCAAAGTCGTTGCGATCAGCACACCGGGAAACAACGCGTGGAGTCGACGCCCTCCCACAATGAGGGCCACGGTACCCCCCGTAAGCAGCAGCGCCGCCGGCTCCCATGCCCCGAGGTTGGTCACCGTCCACCACAAATCCGGGAGCAATCCCAGATCCGGCGTGACCACACCCACGGCCCCCGGAAGCTGGGTTGCCACGATAAGAATTACCGCCCCAGACATGAAGCCATCCAGCATGGGTCGGGACAGGAGGTACGCTATCCACCCGCCGCCGAACATTCCGACGAGCACCCGTACGACACCCACGATCAGCGCCAGCAGTGCGGCGAGGCCCGCGTACTCAGCGCTACCCGTGGCAGCCAACGGGAGGAGGGCCCCGAGCGTCAGGAGAGCGGTCAGCGCGGTCGGTCCGGTCTGCAGGTAGGGGGACGATGCGAAGAATGCTGCCGCCACAGGCGCGACAGCCGCCGCATACAGGCCGTGAGCGCTCGACAGGCCCGCCAACTCGGCGTACGCCATGGCCTGCGGAATGAGCACGAGCGCGACGCTGATTCCGGCGATTACGTCCCGCAGCCCGCCCCACTCGCTGGCGGCAGACTCGGGTCGATTCACGATTTCCCACTCAGCTCATGGTCCCCTGACGCGCTCGACCCGGCCGGGGTGGCGTCGTCACGCCGCAAGTCATCCCAGCCGGAACGATCCTCCAGCAGGGCCATGGCCAGGCTCGCGGTCGCCCGCGCTCGACCCTCCCAGAACGCCGCGATCTCTCCCAGGTCGGGACCCTGCTGTTCGTGCCTTCCGGCCCAACCCTCGGCCGTGTCCACGAACCATTCCAGCACCTTGCCGGCATCCTGGGAGAAGAGCGCCTTGAGGATATATTGCCGCTCACCCATGCGGAGGCCGAGGTCCAACCGGCGCGCGGCTCCCGCAAGGTCGCCCCGCGTCACGATCATGCCGCTGCGGATGGGTGCGAGCAGGCCGGTCAAGAAGGCCTCACCACCGTCGGTGCGGGGGTCCGGTATGCCGGGCGCTTCACGGAGGTGCAACGGCAAACTCCGGGGTTTGCTGTTGGCGCGTATCTCGGCCAAGATCGCTTCCTCCAGCATTGTGCTCCAATCCCCATAGAAGACGCCGCCGAGCTCCCGCACCTTGCTCAGGAATGGAAAGACCCACGACACGACGTGTTCGTGGAGCAGAGCGCCGCGAGCGCTCGCCACGAGCGCACGGGATGCCTCATCCTCCTCGGCGGCCTCCCGCTCTGCGAGCGAGACGTAAAGCGCCAGCAAGGAGCACAGGTGATCCGGCTCGGTGGGTGGCGTCATGTGCAGGGCCCTCCAGAAGCCGGCGACCCGATCACCGGCCTCACCGCCCATCATCCCCTCCGGCCCGAGATAGACCGAGGCGAAGGGATAGGTCTGAAGGAGAAACAGATCGTGGTACGCGGAGGGCTCTGGAGGGGCAGGTAGTCCAAGGACCTTCGCGATCCGCACATGCTCGTTCGTCGGAGGCTCCGCGAGCACGCCCAGAGCCCTGAGTAACTCCATTCCGTGCGCCCGAGCTAGGAAGCCACCGGGTCCGGGGGCCCCGGCAAGTCATAGGCTTGGCGCTCCGGGCGTACGGGCCGCATCATCCAATAGGGTCGGCGCGTCCCGTCGGGGGAGTGCGTCACGGCGGAGCGGGTCTTGTCCAACCAATCGAGGTACACGGCATGGGACCGTTCGCTGTTGACCGCCACATCACCATAGCGATCCCCCGGTTCGGCCCTCCGCACCCGCACGGCTTGATGCCAACAGTGCTGGCCCGAAATGGGATCGGGATGCACGGGATGGGTAAGGTTCTGGTGCACCCCTACGTCGGTCCACCAGATGCGCATGGTGTCCGGATCGGAGGACGCGAACGGAGCCACTCCGCGTTTCTGCGTCAGCGACCAGTTCGATTCCTGCTGGTCGATTCCGACCGTCGCCATCGCCTGTCGTTGGCCCGTGTCATTCAGCTTCCAGCGACCCATGTGGTGGCTGCATGCTGCGACTCCACTCCGGATGCCCTCCGTGACCCAGGCCTTCACGACAAAGTGACCAATCTCGGTCTCGACGCGAACCAGATCTCCGGTGCTCACACCGATTCTTTCCGCGTCGTGCGTGTGGAGCCACAACGGATTCGTATGTGCGATCTCGTCGAGCCACTTGGCGTTGGCGCTTCGCGTATGGATCTGAACAGGCACCCGAAACGTCGAGATGAGGACCATCTGATCCGAGTCGAGCGAGCCCGGGTGGATATGGCTCTTGATGTAGGTGGGTAACGCCAACTCCGGCCAGCCCCATTCATCCAGGGTACGCGACCAGAATTCCAAGCGGCCGGAGGGCGTCGGGAAACCCTTGAGGATCTCACCATCGACCCGCACTCCGACACGCCTGCGCCCATCGTCGTCACCATCCAGCACCGGGAGCGCGACCACGTTGGGTGTGTCCGGTTTGGGGGTCCGGGTGTAGACCCGGCCCATCTCGTCGACGCCGATGTCCTCCAACTCGTCGTCGGGAACGTGCTGTTCGTACACCGCTCCGATGTTGGTCTCGATCTCGAACGCGCCGTAGCGTCGCATGTATTCGAGCGGAGTCAGCCCCTCGGCCTCGGCAGCCTCGGGAAGTCCGGGCACGGAATGCTCGAACATGTACCCGTAGTATTCATCCAGAGTGAGCTTCTCGCCCGGATTCGCCTTGGACTCGAAAAATCCGCGAAGACCTCTCGATCCGTCGGGATCGATCCGCCATGTCAGCTCGAGCCAGAACTCGTTCTCCTCCCAAACCTCACCTGGATTCACCTCGCGCGTGTCGCTGATGACCTCGCCGAGTCGCTCCCTGGCCGTCCGGAGTACGGGTTGGCGGAAAGCGATCCACTGCGCGTCATGCGTCTCGTACGACATGATGTCGTGGCGCTCCGTGGCATGGCCCATGGGCAGTACGTAGTCGGCGAAATACGCGGTCTCGCTCCAGGTTGGTGTCATGGCCACGTGGAGTCCGATCTTTTCCTCGTCCCGAAGCATCTCCATCCAAGAAAATCCATCGGGGTTGGTCCACACGGGGTTGTAGACGCGAGTGAAATAGACATCCACATACCCGCCCCGCTCCTTCATGAGATGCGGGAGTAGAAAGGACATCTCCATCAGTGCCAAAGGGTACTCGCTCGGCCAAAGTAGCTCATTCCACTTGTCCGGACGCCGGGAAGGAGTATGGATCGGCTTGGGCACGAACTTGTTCCAGGCGCTCGGATACGTACCCCCCTCGGTCGCGACAGCGCCGAGGAGGCAGTTCAGTAGGAAGAGCGTACGGGCGACTTGCCACCCCCCCAGATTGCCCGAACCCGCGCTGCGCCAATTGTGCGTTGCCAATCGCGTGCCCGCCGCCGCGACCAGCTCAGCCACTTCCCGGAGCGTACTGGCGTCGATGCCCGACTCCA
The DNA here is from genome assembly GCA_022561145.1 of Gemmatimonadota bacterium. Classification (GTDB taxonomy): domain Bacteria; phylum Gemmatimonadota; class Gemmatimonadetes; order Longimicrobiales; family Gaopeijiaceae; genus JACZXQ01. The sequence goes on along the minus strand of JADFRS010000003.1, from coordinate 6,872 downwards.
CCTCCGCATATTCAAACGTGTAGCCCGAGTACAGTTCTGCGAGCTCAGTCTGGAAGCGAGTAAACGTCGGCTCCGTATCGCCGTGCACGGCCTCCATGTATTCCTGCCAGTTCCACCAGCGCCGAACGAATTCCTCATTATAGAGGCGGTTCTGGATCAGGTAATTGGCGATCGCAAGGAAGATCGCAGCCTCCGAGCCCGGATAGGAGGCGAGCCAATGGTCGGCATGGGTCGATGTGTTGGACATGCGCGTATCGACCACGACCAGCTTCGCCCCGCGCTCTTTCCCCTCCATGATTCGCTGAGCGTGCGGGTTGAAATAGTGGCCGGCCTCGAGGTGGCTGCTCACAAGCAGGATCAGGTCTGCGTTGGCGTGATCCGGGCTGGGTCGGTCTATTCCCATCCAAAAGTGGTAACCGGCCCGTGCACCCGACGAGCAGATGTTGGTGTGGGAGTTATGCCCGTCGATTCCCCAGTTTTCCAGCATGCCGGTCGTGTAGCCGTCCTCACCTGGGCGCCCTACATGGTACATGATCTCGTTCTTGCGGTCTTCGTCCATCGCCTTTCGGATACGACCGGCGATGTCGTCCAGCACCTCGTCCCATCCAACCCTCTCCCAGCGCCCCTCTCCGCGGCCGCCGACTCGTTTCAGCGGATACAGAATCCGGTCCGGGTCGCTGATCTGGGTGAGCGTCGCCGGGCCCTTGGCGCAGTTCCGGCCCCGCGAACCCGGGTGCTCGGGATTACCCTCCAGCTTGCGTACCTGGAGTGTCTCCTTGTCCACATAGGCCAGGAGCCCGCAGCCCGATTCGCAGTTGAAGCACGTGGTCGGCACGAGCATGTACCGCTTTTCCACCCGCTCCGGCCAAGCCCGTGAGTCCAACTCGACCCAATCGCTCCAACGCTCCTTGGGAGGAAACGCGGCCAAATGGACCCGGCTGGGGCCGGGGTAGAAGGTCTCGCCGCGCCCTTCGACCTCCTCCCGGGCCGCGGAGACGCGAGCGTTGAGTTTGTTCAGGTCCATCACGTTGGCTCCGGTCTTCAAGCGAGGGGCACACTCTGCCCGGCCTGGACGTAGGCGTGCTCGAAGGCCCACAACCCGGCCAACCCGAGCACGACGGCAACAGGGCCGAGGAGCGGCGCCAGGAAGCCCACGGTCGAGAGGACCACTCCCGTCCAAAAGAACCCGGCATAGCGACCCCTGGTCATCTCCCAGATCGCCAGGTGGGCGTGCGCTGACACATGGGGCAGTGTGGTCTCCCCTACGATCATCAGTAAATGGACCAGACAGCTCAACGAGAACACACCGACCAGTGGACCGAGTGCGTCGGGATCCATGCGAGGGGCTAGGAGGGCCAGTGCGCCGGAGCCGGCCAGAACCGCCTGTATCAACAGATGCGGCGGCAGGAGTGCGCTCTGCCACAGATCGCGTCCCTTGGCCTGGGCGAACAGGAACGCGGTGTACACAGCCGTCATCACGGCAGCCGGTCCGCCCACCCAGGTCAGCGTGAACACAACGTCGTCGCGCCCGAGCAGGCCGGCCACAGAGTGGGCGGATATCACGGCCCCGTATACCGTGATGATCACCCCACCCCGCACGAGCCAACTCCCCCATTGCGGCCGCGTGAAGATCATGTAGAAGCGGCCCGGGTGTTCGAGATCCCAGATGAGCAGCACTCCCGTGAGGGCGAGCATGGCCAGTGCCAACACAGGCGCTGCCGCAAGCCACAACGGGGACGACCAGGACAGCGCTCCGAAAACCGCCAGCAGCAGCGGCACGAGGTAGGCCCCGGCCGCCACCGACTTGGTCCACGTGTAGAGGCTCACCCTCCAGTCCCACGGTGCTCTGTGAGGGATGTCATAGCTCAGCAACGCGGCTGCAGAACTGTTGTTCCACGGTCCTGGATGCCCCGACGTCACCTGGTGCGGCAAGGAGCCCTGTTCGCTCCACATGAAGAGACCACCCTCCGGCCTACGGGCGGCCAGCGGATCCAGCGTGACCTGGTCGGCGCCCTTGTAGAACAGCTTGGGGCGAGTCCCTTTCTCCGGCTTTCGCACGGTCACGGCATCGCGGTGAATGATCTTCGACACCTCGGACGTGGGGTCGTTCATGTCGCCCACGAGGATCGCCTCGGTCGGACAGATCACGACGCAGGCGGGCTCGAGGCCGATGTCGAGCCGGTGCGCGCAGAAGTTGCACTTCTCTGCGGAGTGGTCGTCCGGGTTGATGAAAATGGCGTCGTACGGGCATGCAGCGATGCACGCCTTGCACCCGATACAGGCCGCCTTGTCGAAGTCGACGATGCCGTCCGGCCTCTTGAACATTGCCGTTGTCGGACAAGCGGTCACACATGGCGCGTCGTCACATTGGTTGCAGCGGGTGACCTGGAACGAGCGGCGCGCCTGTGGAAACGTTCCCACGTCGACGTATTTCACATACGTCCTGGTGACCGAGAGCGGCACTTCGTTTTCCGACTTGCAGGCGGTAGTGCAGGCGTGGCACCCGATGCAGCGGGTGTTGTCTATGACCTTCGCCCATTTCGGGATGGACTCGGATGTACCCTGCGACGCCGTGGCGTTGGGCATTGCGTCTCTGGATTGCGTGATGAGCATCGCCTAGGCCGTGAGGATAAGGCCGAACGCGTCGAAGGAACAGCCGCCCGGCATCAAGCCGTCGCTCGAGTCAGCGACCGGCGTTCGATCCCTCCATGACCTTGTTCACTTCGAGAATGCCTACCGTTCGGTAGAGCATATCCGCCGACTGGAGAAGCTTTGCGCGCAGCCTGGGGGGGAAGTCGGGTCGCGCCTCCAGGAAGTCTGTCACGACCTGGGCTGCCTCCGGCGAGTTATGGCCGCCAAGGGTCGTGTCCAACCATCGCTTCGGGAAGAAGATGTCGCCCGTGCGTTGGATCTCCTCGACCATCTCCAAACCGGGGAGAATGAACTGCCGCGCGTGTTCGGCTCGTAGTCGGTTGTGGAGAAATCCGAGGCCGGCCAGCACCCACGGCTCTCTCGCCCGGTTCGCCGGATCGGCCAAAGAGGCGAAGAAGGCCTCGCGTACCGCGGGATCGTTGGAGAGCGCCGGCCGCACGAACTCGAACCTCGCGCGCCGGTCTGGGTTGGTGATACGACCAAGCTGCTCGTCGAGGATCGCTTCGGCGTCGGGTACTCCGCGGAGAGCGAGGCCCGAGGCCATCGACGTGTAATCGTTTTCCGAGAGGCGCACCCCCGGCACACCTTCGGCCTGGGACCAGATCTGCCTGAGACGTCCAACCCCCAGTTCGGTCAAAACCACGTTCCGCCACGTTGAGAAAAGCGACGCCCTGAGCGTGGCGGTCGGGGCACGAACCAATCGCCGCCAGAGCGCCGCTTCGATGTCCGCCGCCCGCCCATCCCGCTCGGCATCCGGGATCATCCTCCAGTACGTGGTGCGCAGATGCGCCAGGATGCGTCCCACATTTTGCTCGTCGGTCTCGGTATCCAACGTGGCCAGGAGAAGATCCAGCCATGTCGACGGGGCGACCTCCCCCTCCACTACGGCATCCCAGAGCGTGCCAACCACGATCCCACGAAGAAGCGGATCGGTGAGTTCGGGAAGGTGCTCCAGCAAATAGGTCTTACTCACCTCATCAAGATGGAAGTGGCCGTATTCGACGCCGGCACCGTTGGGCAGGATGAAGTTCGGCCGGGGACGGCCGATCCAATCGTCCATCGCGGCGCCCTCGATCATGAGTCGCACCGGCACTCGGGCTATGGAGTCATCGTAGGCCAGGATCACCTCGAGTTGCTGTGGCCAAACCCGGTTCCGCCCCGCCACGTCCTCCTGATAGACTCCCACGGCTCGCATTCGCCCCGTTCCGTCATCGACCACAGCCGCGGAGATGGTCGGCCGGCCGGGCTCCTCGACCCACACGCTGCTCCACGCTGCCAGGTCGTCATCCGAAAGGCCGTCCAGGATCTCGATGAGCTGGGGCCACGTCGCGTTGCCGAAGGCGAAGGCGCTCAGGTACTCGCGGAGGCCCTCACGGAACACGTCCTCTCCCACGAGCAACTCGAGCTGGCGCATGACGATCGGCGCCTTCTGGTAGATGATCGCGCCGTACAGCGTGCCCGCCTCGCGAAGGTTGTCCAGCGGCTGCCGGATCGGGTTGGCTCCGGCGGTACGGTCGACACCGTAAGCGGCGTTGTGGTGCGCCAGGAAGAAGCGGAGGTCGTGGTTGAGCTGTGGAAAGGACGGGTGGACGATCTTTGCCGCCATGAAGTTGGCGAATACCTCCTTCATCCAAACGTCGTCGAACCAGTTCATGGTCACCAGGTCGCCGAACCACTGGTGAGCCGTCTCGTGGGCGATGACGCTGGCCCGACCAAGGTACTGCGCCTGCGTGGCCGACTCGTCCAACATGAGGCTCCCTTGCCGGTAGAAGATCGAGCCCGGATGCTCCATGCCACCGTATTGAAAGGGGGGAATCAGCACGAAGTCGAACTTGCCGAACGGGTAAGGAATGCCCGTATACTCCTCGAGCCAATCGAGCGCCGTCTCGTGGAGATCGAAGATCGCCTCCCTGTTACGGTCGACCTTCTCTCGGTCGGTCTCGCGGTGGTACATCCTCATGGTCCGACCACCGCGCTGTGCGGTCTCTACCTGGAACTCCCCCACCGCAAACGCGAAGAGGTAGGTCGGAATGGGTTCGGTCTCCGCAAAGGTGTGGACGGTGCGCCCCTGCCCACTCTGCGGATTTCCTGCGGCCACCTTTTGCGTAACAGCGCCGTTGGCCACCGCCTCCCACCCGCTCGGCACATCCAGAGCCAGGCTGAAACGAGCCTTCAGGTTGGGTTGGTCGAAGATCGGCAGCGAGAAGTGCGCTCGATCGGGCACGAATAGCGTGTAAAGGAAGTCCGGATTCCGGTTGAGCGCGTCATCGCCCGCGGTGAACTCAATGAGGATCGAGTTTTCGTCCCCGGCCACCAAAGCCTCCGCCGACACGACGATGTGGTCGTTGACCGGCTCCCACGTGGCCACCTCGCCGTTGGCGCTCACCGATCGTACACGCGAGCTCGGGTCCTTGAAGTCGAGAACGACGTCACGGCCCGCCGGGTCCATCCACGTGAAGCGAACCTCCACGCTCCCGGTGAGGGGCTCGGATTCCAGCCTCGGCACGGTGAGTCGGTAGGCATATCGGACGTCGCTGAGGGTCGCGCTCCTCAGCTCGGCCAACTCCCACGGAACCCCCAGATCAGTCACGGAAGCCGATGGAGAATCCGCACAAGCCGCGGGTGCGAGCGACGCCACCATGAACAACGCACGAGCGTGAAGACCGACCTTCGTCATGTGTTCCGGATCCTGGATAGGACTGTACGGGGCGCGCCGGTAGGATGCTGGATGAAGTTGGCGGCGCTAAACGATTCCGTCTAGGTACAACCCCGGGCGTCGGGGTTCACGCTACTGCCCCGTTCCTCCCGTACCCTGGTTGAACAGGTAGTCGTTCGCCGCAACCGTGCCATGGCAACCCTCGCAGCCGGCGAAACGACCCTCGGCCTGCACGGTCCCGTCTGTGAGCCGCTTGAGGAACCACCAGTTGTTGTGGTCAGGATTGAAGTCCTCGGTCTTCACCATCGCCGTGACAGCTGCCAGCATGCCGTCGGGGCATGTAGTTGTTCTTCACCACGATCGCGCCGACCGGCATCATCGCCTCACCGGCTGCGATCGCCGCCGCCGCCACGTCATTGACGTAGGTGGTGAGCAACGCGCCGTGCGGCTCCTGGCCCTGGTACTGATCGGTGGTGCCGGGCCAGCGGTCCCAATTCTCGTAGTCCGAGCTGGTCAGATGTCCCCAGACTCCGTCCGCCGACAGCTCGGGAAGCGTCGCCGCGGCCTCCTCGGCGGCGGGCGCGGCCTCCTCAGCCGCATCGGCAGATTCGTCTCCGGCGGCGCAAGCCGCGAAGGCCAGCGGAAGTGCGAACGCAAACCCGAACCGACTCAAGTCACGAATCCTCATCATGTCTCCTCTCGGTGCCGTAAGGAGTACTCCCCCCTGTACAGCGAAACCGGACTCGATCCATGGCGGTTCCCTTTCGAAAACCGTCGGTCTTCCATCTGTGCTCCAGGCCAGCGTAGATTTACCACCCCCGGGAATCGATTTACACGAGCGAGGAGGGAGCCGAGTGGGGCTCGGCGGATATTGTGAAGCGGCCGACGGACATCCTTATCACGGGCCCTATCACGACCACGAATACGGCTTTCCGTTGACCGACGAATCGAAGCTGTTCGGACGCCTCATGCTGGAAGTGAACCAGGCGGGCCTCTCGTGGCTCACCATTCTCAAGAAGCAGAAGACGTTCCATGCGGCTTACCACGGCTGGAGCGTGGACCACATTGCCGCATACGGTGAGGACGACAGAGCCAGACTCCTGGCCGACCGGGGGATCATCCGAAACAGGCTCAAGGTCGACGCCGCTATCGAGAACGCGAAGGCGGTCCAGCTCATGAGGGAAACCCACGGGTCCTTCGCGGCCTGGCTTGCGGCGCATCATCCCCGGTCCAAGGCCGAGTGGGTGAAGCTGTTCAAGAAGACATTCCGCTTCACCGGGGGAGAGATCACAGGCGAGTTTCTCATGAGCATCGGCTACCTCTCTGGAGCTCACCAACCCGACTGCCTCGTCTACAGGCGCATCGAAAAGCTGTCTCCGCCCTGGATGACGCGCCCAGCCACCAGGGTGCGCTGCAGAGGTGGTTCTATAGCCTATAGTGATTGTAGCGACCATATCTACCAGTATGCCAAATTTGGTGCTTGTTTCCAAAAGTGCACAAACATTGCATATTTGGGAGCTAAGCCACTGGACTATTAGCAAATCCCGAATTTCATCAATTTTAC
>JADFRS010000094.1 GCA_022561145.1 Gemmatimonadota bacterium | reverse complement strand
GACACCCCGGGGTCAGGTGTCGGTGCAGGTCGGAAGCACGACGGACGGAGAGATCCTGAAGAGCAAGCCGGAGCACGACGATCTCGCTCGGATCTGGGCGGAAGACCCGGATTTCGAGTTCCGGGGCTCGGATACGGTTACCGGCGAGTGAGGCACGCCAAGGAGTCGGTGCACTGAGGAACACGGTCGCAGTTCCGAACGCCGCTGAGCCAATGTCGGGGATGCTCGGATGTTTTCGTTGAAGGTCCTATCAGCTTGCCCGGGCGCCCTGGGAGAACTGCTGACGTTCATGCGGAAGCGAAAGCTCTCGTGGCTAGTTCGTATGTCCCTCGTGGGCTTGGGTATCTTTGCCGCTCTAGCACTTCTCGAGTTCGGACTGCGTGTCTGGGGTCAGGTGGCAATGATCCCTTCTATGTTCGTTGAGGACCCGTACACTTCCTATCGTCTGAAACCATCAGTACGTGCACGGGCGGTGATCCCTGGCGTATATGAGTACGAGTGGACCACCAACCAGCAGGGACTGCGAGCTCGTGAAGCGTATCGGATACCTAGGGAGGCGGGGACCCACCGGGTCCTTGTGATTGGCGATTCGTTCACGTTCGGGATCGGCGTGAACGACGACGAGACTTTTTCGGCACTGCTCCAGGGGATGCTAGAACAGTCGTGCCCGACCATGGAAGTCGAGGTCATCAATGCCGGTGTGGGGGGATGGAGCACTAGTCACGAATTGGAGTTCCTTGAGCGGTTTGGTTTGTCGTTCGAGGCGGATGTCGTCGTTCTCGGGTTCTTTGGAAACGATCTAGATGGTAACAGCTCAAGCGGCATTCACTACCTCGAAGACGGAGAGTTATTCGTCTCGCCCGTGGAGCTTCGTCCGTCATTGGGCAGGCTTAAGAGGGTCACAGAACTGATTCCTGCGTATGACTTCCTCGTGGGGCACTCCGTTCTGGTCAATTGGCTGCGCACTCTTTATTTCAAACTCAGTCGACCTGCTCCAAGTGACACCCCTCCCAAGGAGCCGCCCGGACAAGAAGCCGTCGGCACCGAGTCAGGAGATCGGGAGCACCAATGGTTGCTCATGGAAAAACTGATCGTCCGCATGGAAAGCATACTCGAGGCAGTCGGGACTCGATTCTTGGTCCTCGTGATTCCCAATGACCATGAGCTTGTCACCAACCTGGGGAGCGCCGAAGGGAACTCACTCCCTGTAGCGGGAATGATGTCTCTCTGCACGAGGCTCCAGCTAAGCTGCTTCGACCTTTTGCCTGTCTTGTCGTCTGGATTCTCCACTGAAAATGGGAGAGTATACATCGAAGGGGATGGGCATATGACTGCTCTGGGGCATCAACTCGCAGCAGAGGCCCTGAATGAGCCCGTCGCCCAGGTCTTGAACTGCTCCTAGAGTGCTATGCCTGCGGCAGGGTGTTGCGTTGTAGGCTCGGGGACGTAGCCCGCTGCACGCCGGGTGACATGGAGTGGCATGGGCGGGGGAGAAAGAGGGCGGCGAGGCGGTCCAGGATCTCCAGTGCCGAGAGGGGAAGGGCGGTGGGGCCGTCAGGTGCGGGGGAGGGGAGGATGTGGAGCAGCTGGTTGGTCTGATCGCCAACGAGGTGGAGGCGCTCCAAGGCGAAAGGGGGCCGGGCGCAGCAACGCACGAGGCGTTCGAGGCCGGCCCGGTCGTGGGCCTTGATGCGGACACTGGCGTCGAGGCTGAACCCTCCTCCCGCGACAGCACGAACTGGCGCACCAGCCGGTGGGCCGGATGCCGCCCGCGATTCTGGAGTCGGACGTCGAGCTGTCGACTCCCACCGGCGTCGCGATCCTGAAAGCGCTCTCCCCGGCGTTCGTCGATGCCTGGCCCGTCGGTGTCGTGCGGGCTCAGGGGATGGGAGCGGGGAGCCGGAGCTTCGATGGGTATCCCAACGTGTTTCGCATCGCGCTATTCGATGCCCATCCCGAGGGCTCGCCGTCCCTACCCTATGAGTACGACTCGGTGGTGGAGATCTGCTGCAACCTGGACGATGAGACTCCGGAACGGACGGCTTGGCTCGCGGCAACCGCCCTCGAGATGGGAGCGCTGGACGTGTGGACGACCCCCGTCGTGGGCAAGAAAGGACGGGCGGCCGTGACGCTTTCGCTTCTGGTAGCCCCTGCCGATCTGCCTCGCGTGGGAGACTGGCTTCTTCGCCGGAGCTCCACCTTCGGGCTGCGGTACTCCACCTGGGATCGGCTCAAGCTCTCGAGAGAGGTGGAGATCGTCGAGACACCCCGGGGTCAGGTGTCGGTGCAGGTCGGAAGCACGACGGACGGAGAGATCCTGAAGAGCAAGCCGGAGCACGACGATCTCGCTCGGATCTGGGCGGAAGACCCGGATTTCGAGTTCCGGGGCCCGGATACGGTTACCGGCGAGTGAGGCGAAGCTAGGTAGCTCCCACCCAATAGGATCAAGCCAGGAGGCCCGCCCCTTTCTCAGGAGCGGGCTTCTTTGCTTGGAACCCCGCGGTAGAGGCCTAGAAAAGAGGAAGCCGCTGCCGCTCTGAGTCCCCCCCCCTGAGCTTGCCCCAAGTCGCCCTCCTTGTATCTTCCGCCTCCGAAGTAGCCTCACTTACGAACTCACCATCGCATTGGATCTCTTGACTCCTGCTGCTCAATCGTCCCCATCGGGCGTTCTGATCGTCGGTGCTTCCTGTGCCGGGCTCTCGGCGGCCTACGTGCTGGCCGCGGAAGGCCGGGACGTGATCGTCGTGGAACGGAAGCCGGACTTCGGGGCGCCCGCTCGTACATGGATCGTGACCCCCGCCCTGGACGACCACCTGGGCCGCCTTCCGCCGCACGTGGCGATACATACGACAGACACCATCGAGATGTTCGCCGGCCGGGCCCGGGCGTCCGTGCCCCTTCACCCACCGGACCGGATCGTGGAGCGCTCGGCCCTCCTGCTCTGGTTGGCCGACCGGGCCCGGGCCGCCGGCACGGAGATCCGCCTGAGCACCGACGTCCGAGGGATTCGTCGCACGGCTGAGGGCCTCGAGGTGACGGTGACGGGCGGGGTTCAGGGCAGGGAGTACCGGCTCCGCACCCGGCACCTCATCGGCGCAGACGGCACCCGCTCCACTGTGGCCGAACACTTCGGCGCTCGCCCCCAGAAGGTCGTGCCCATCGTTCAGGCCAAGGTCGAGCTGCCTGCCGGGTACGCCCCCGGCGTGACCAGGGTTTGGTTCGACCGAGAAGGCACCCGCTTCTTCTATTGGTTGATCCCCGAGTCCGACTCGGTAGGAGTAGCGGGCCTCGTGCCGGAGTCCACCCGCACCGCCCGGCCCGATCTGGACCGCTTCCTGGACCGGCACGGGCTGCGCCTCCTCGAGTACCAGGGCGCCGTGATTCCCCTCCATCAGCCCACCCGCCGGATCGCTTGGCGCTTCGGAGACAACCGGGTGCTCCTGGTGGGCGATGCGGCAGCCCATGTAAAGGTCACGACGGTGGGTGGGGTGGTGTCGGGCGTCTGGGGCGCCGCTGCAGCCGCCCGGGCTCTGATCCGAGGCAGTTCCTACTCACGGGAGCTGTGGGGCCTTCACCGGGAGCTCTGGCTCCATGACCTGATGCGCTGGTCCATGGATCGCGCCGACCAGGAGGCCTACGTTCGCATGCTGGAGATGATGAACAAGCCTCTCACGCGGCTCTTGAGCCGCCGGAACCGGGATAGCATGGCGGGAGCGGTCTGGCAGCTCATGCGAGCCCAGCCAGGGATCCTCGGTCTGGGGCTCCGCTCCGTCTTCACGCCGTACAGAGCCTTGGATGGACGGCCCGGGGCCAGGGCTCGGGTCGTTTCTACCGGCTCTGCTTCGGGCTCCCTCTGATGTCGCCGCCGACTGAGTTCCTGGACAGAACACCGCTCGGAGGTCCTCGGCTTCGCACCGCGTCCTCATCACGCGGGTGTGCGGCATCGTAGGGCGAGAGCTCCTCTCCCAGGTCATCGAGGCGGGTGTGGAGGAGGTGATCGGGCCTCGACACCAACGCACTCCGTGGACCACCTCGTCGATTTCCGCCGCCTCATGCGCGTGGCGTGCCTCCTCCTTGGCGGGTTGCTCAACCGGGGCTTAGGCCTGGGGAGAAGCTGGCCGAAGAGCTGACGGCGCCCGAGGAGGTGACCATCCCGACGTTGGTGGATAAGATCCATCTGGTGGAGACCGTTATCAGTGACGCGACCATGGCCCGGCTCGAGCCCTTCCTAGCGGGGATGGAGGGATCCAAGGAGGCGTTCGTCTCGGGGGCCATACGCCGCAATCTGATGGAGTTGGTCGAGGGAAACGAGGCAGGCGCGATCAGCCAAGAGGGTACGGGGATAGCCAAGACAAAAGCCCTTTCACGGTTCGCGAAAACGTGACGGGGGGACCCCCAGTTTCCACCGGTGGCACGCTCGTACGCAATACGATCCTGAATCTGGTTGGCCAGGTACTCCCAGTGCTGGTCGCTTTGGCCTCCATGCCCGTGGTGGTTCGGGGGCTCGGCCCTGCGCGATTCGGTGTACTCGCACTCGCATGGACCGTCGTCGGTTACTTCAGCCTCTTCGATCTTGGGTTCGGGCGGGCAGCAGTGAAGCGTGTGTCGCAGGCGCTGGCCGGTGGTGGAGGGGCGGAAGCTGCACGCGTCGTTTCGGGCACTGTGGTAGTAGCGCAGGGTGCTGTGGGGCTCGTGAGCGCGGCGGTGCTCTGGCTGCTGACCCCCTTTCTGGCCGATCTTCTCTTGACGGTCCCGCCGGAGATGCGTTCGGAGAGCAGACAGGTTTTCTCTCTTCTCGCACTTGCGGTGCCAGGTGTGCTCTTGTCGAACGCGTACAGAGCGGTGCTGGAGGGAGCCCAGAGATTCGGCCTGGTCAACGCGATCCGGGCTCCGTTCTCGGCCGCGACATTCCTGATCCCGCTGCTCGGTGTGTTGGTCGGCTGGAGCCTTCCACAGATCGTTCTGGGGCTCGTCGTGTCACGCTATCTCGCGGCTCTCGCGTACGGGTTCGGCAACGCTCGCATCCTGGGCGGGGCTCGACCGCGGTTTCGCGCGGATGAGTTGCGTCGCCTCCTCCAGTTCGGCGGTTGGGTGGCGGTGTCGAACACGCTCGTTCCGCTGGTGGTGTATCTGGAGCGATTCGTCGTTGCGGCCCTACTCACGACCGCCGCCCTGGCTTACTATGCGGCGCCCCACGAACTGATCAGCAAGACGCTGTTGATTCCCGGAGCCGTGGCTGCCGCGCTGTTTCCTACCATCAGCGATCTACAGGCCCGAGGTGATGCAGCCTCGATTCTCGAGCGAGTGCAGCAGGGAGTGAAGCTGGCGGTGATTCCCCTCGTCCCGGTCTCCCTGTTCCTCGTGGTCTTCGCGCAGCCGATCCTGGCGGTGTGGCTTGGGCCCGACTACGGAGAGCGCAGTGCTGTGGTCCTTCAGCTTCTGGCAGTGGCCGCCCTCCTGAACGCCCTCGCGTTCGTTCCGTTCGCCCTAGTCGAAGGGGTGGGTCACCCTGATCTGGTTGCCAAGTACCACTTGGCCGAGTTTCCACTTTATGCCGCCATCCTGCTCCTTCTGGTCTGGCGATTCGGGATCGTAGGGGCTGCAATGGGGTGGGGCCTCAGAATGCTGTGGACCGCTCCGGTATTCTCTTTCCTGGCGTTAAAAAGGGCGAATGTGTCGCCCGGCGCCGTGTTCGATTCCAGAATGGTGGCCGGTCTCTCTGCAGCGTTCCTCGTGCTCTCCGCCGGATGGATCGTCGGCACATGGGTGCCCGGGCTTTCCTGGAGGCTGGGAATGACCGTTGGACTCATGAGCCTTTATCTGCTTGTGGCGTGGTTCGGGATGCTGAGTGAATCCGACCGCGGAGCGTTGCGGCAGGCCGTGCGGCGTCTCTCGGGCCACCGGACAGGGGCGGCGGCCTATCATGGCTAGCATCACCCGGACTCATCCCGGTATCGTCCGCGTGCTGGATGCCATTCCGTCCGACACGAGGATCCTGCTGCGAGGGAGTCCAGATACGAATACCCGTGGACCTCGCCTTGCCACACACACGCGGTAGAGTGTGGAAACCATCCTTATTCGTTAAAGTGTACAAGGATGATATTAACCTGTACACTCGGCCCTCGCCGGAGCTACGTCTAGGCTACCGTCTTCTCAGGGGGGGCTCAAAGTAGCGACTGATCCGAGGAAGATGGACGAGTCTGAGATCCAGAGGTTCTGGGATACACATCCCTGTGGGGAGTCGAGTGTTTCAGGACTAGACGGGGACTTTGAGCAGTTCTTCAGCCGGTTCGACGACTTCAGATATGCCAAGGAGTCACACCTACCGAGATGCCTGGACGAGATTGAGTTCCGCGGCAAGGCGGTTCTCGAGATCGGCCTCGGGCAAGGCGCCGACAGCGAACAGATGGTCAAGCGAGGTGGAATCTGGAGCGGGATCGATCTCACGGAGGAAGCGGTGAACCGGGTGCGGAGGAGATTCGAGCTACGAGACCTCCCGTATCAGTCAATCCAACACGGGTCCGTCTTGGACCTTCCCTACGCCGACCAGAGCTTCGACATCGTCTTCTCGCACGGTGTCCTACACCATGTGCCGGATGTCGGCCGGGCGCAGAAGGAGATCGCCCGGGTCCTCAAGCCGCGCGGATCCTTGATCATGATGGTCTACGCCAGGTACTCCCTGAATTACCTCGTCTCCATAGCGATCGTGAGGCGCCTGGGTCTCACCGCTCTCTACTTCTTGCCGCTTCGCCTCGGCGGAGTGTACGACGTGCATATCGCGCAAGCTCGTGAGGTTGGGCTGGTGGAATATCTCAAGATGAGCAACTTCATACATAGGAACACCGACGGTCCTCTCAACCCCTTCAGCAGAGTTTATTCACTTATGGAGGTACGGAGGGATTTTTCGCTATTCCGGGTGATCAAGCACCACCGGGAATTCATGCACGCACCCCCGTTGCCCGTCTCCCGGCTTCCCGGAGTTCGGTGGCTAGGTTGGCATCTCTGGGTACACATGATCGGGCGAGAGCAAGTCTCCAACAACGATGGCCTCCAATAGCCGTCAGCTGCTCTCCGCGAAGGAGAGCCCCCAGAGCGCCAGGAGGCGATCGCTGTTCGCCCCGTCGTTGACGCTCTTACCCACAGCCCGGTACTCGATTCGACGATCGGTCATGGCCTCGGGGTCCAGTATACGCCAGAAGTCGACGACGATCACCGTGGTCTTGTCCGCCGCCAGATCCTCCGCACCTAGGCCCTGAAAAGCTGGATCCGGGCTGGTGATCATGATAATTTCGGCATCGCTCACGCACTCATGGAGCGTGTCGACAACGAGCACCTCGCTACCAAGCTCGCGGCGAGCCTCGTCGCCTCCCAGAGGATCGAAGGCCACCACCTCCGCCCCAGCAGCGGCCAGCGCCCGGGCGAGGGAGACGGCCTGGGACGCCTCCACAACCGGGGTTCCGGGCTTGTATGCCAGTCCGAGAATGGCTACGCGTGTCCCCGAATCGATCTCCAGCCCCAGACGCTCGACGATCTGACCGACGATAGCGTCATTGACTGCCTCCGTCGCCTCCGCGAGATGAGCGTTCACCCCGAGTTCACGGGCGAGGAAGCTGAGCGCATGATTGTCGCGAGGGAAGCACGGGCCTCCATACCCCAGAGCTCCGGTCAGATAGCGACGCCCGATGCGGGCGTCGCGCCCGAGCGCTCCACTCACCACGTCGATGTCTCCACCCGGAATCCGCTCGCAGAGCTCCGCCAGCATGTTGGCGAAGCTGATCTTCGTCGTGACGTAGCTGTTCAGGGCGATCTTCGTGAGCTCGGCGTTCTCGATCGTCATGCGACTGCACGGAGCCCCGTTCACGAGGATGCTCCCGTAAAGCGCCTCGAGGCCGTCTCCGGAGCGCTGGTCGAACTGACCAACCAGCTTGAAGTCCGGGTTCAGTAGGTCTTGGATCACGCTTCCGAGGGCGATGAGCTCGGGACCGTAGCAGAGGCCGAAGTCGTCGCCGCACCGCTTTCCCGCAGCGGCCTCCAGGATGGGTAGGAGCCCGAAGCGGGTGGCGCCGGGCAACACTGTGCTGGTGAGAACGATCAGGTGGTATTCGGACTTGCCGGCGAGGGCCCGACCGATCCCCTCGAAGGCGACAGCGGCGTGCTGCAGTGAAAAGCCACCGTTCGCGTCGCTCGGCGTCGGTACGACAACGAAGGTCACGTCGGACCGGAGCACGGCCTCTGCGAGGTTCGATGTCGCCTGAAGTCGCTCGGAGTTCGCACGGATCAGCTCGGCGAGACCGGTCTCTGCCACCGGAGTTCGGCCTTGGTTGATGGCTTCCACGGCTCGGTCGTTCACGTCGAAGCCCATCACGAGGTGCCCGCGGCTGGCTATGACGGCCGCCATGCTGGCTCCTAGCTTGCCGAGACCGACTACCGAACAAGTCACAGTCATGTTTCCCGATTCCTCGACGATTGCCTCAAGCCACTCCGCCGATAGACCTCGTGACTTCGGATCTGGAAAGCCGCTCTTCCACCTGCGTCTCGATCCATGCATACGTCCGGGCCAGTCCGTCCTCGAGAGGGATCGACGGCTCCCACGACAGTGTCTCCCTGAGGAGGGTGTTGTCCGAGTTGCGCCCCCGCACGCCCTGGGGGCCGCTCACGTGCTTCTTCACGACGTTGAAGTCGACACCTCGGACCCAATGACCCATCCCCCTCGAGGAAGGTCGCGAGATGCGAGCCGATGAAGCCGCCGGCACCGGTCATGAGGATTCTCTTCTGAGAAGGCATCTCACTCTCGGAGACTGGTTGGGAGCAGGATCAATCGGCCGACCATCGGCCGCTCGAAACCGAAGTATAGAACTTCTCCAGCCCCCGGGCCATCTCACGCCACGAGAGGCTGGTTTCCGCCAGCTCTCTCGCTCTCACGCCCCTGCTGAGCAACTCGTCACGGGAGGCGAGGGCCTGAAGCATCGCCTCGGCCAGGGCGTGGGCCTCCGGGTCGGAGGTCCAGCCGACCCGCTCCTCCTCGACCAGCTCCGCCGCGTCACCCACGCGTGTCATCACCGTGGGCCGGCCGGCGCTGAAGTAGTCGTTCACCTTCCCCGGCCAACGCCCTCGATTCCCCGGGGTGTCGGCCATGGGGACCACGCACAGATCGGTCGCCGCCAACCACAGGCTCAACCGCCGCACGGGCACTCGACCCGTGAGGACGATGGCGCCGGCATCCCGCAGATCGGCCGGGACCGGCACTCTCACCGTGCCGATCAGCACGGCCTGTGTCTCCGGTGAGCGCCGGCGTACCTCCCGAAGCGCCTCGGTGAGGAGGCGCAGATCGGCCCTCGAGATCTCACCTATGTGGGCCAGGAGTGGCCGATCCGGATCGATCCCGAGTTCCTGTCGAGCCTCTTCGCGCGGGATCGGCGCCACTTCCCGCAGGTTGCAGCCGTTGGGGAATCGGTGGACCGGCGCTGAGCCCGAGGTCAGCTTGCGCCAGCGCTCCTCGAGGGCCCGGCAGATGACGGTTGTGCCGTCCGCCCGGCCACGAAACGCCTCTTCGAACCATGTCTCGAGCGGTCCGAAGAAGGTTCGGACGGGCCAGCCCGACCGCTGCTGGATCCGGCCGCCCCGCCCCCACCAGTCCGCCCAGTCGATGAACAGACGGGCTCCCGTCCTGTTCCGCACGGCGAGAGCGGGCAGGATCACGGCGGGCCGGCAGTCGAAAGCGTGAATCAGGTCGAACTCCCGGGGACGCAGCGCGAACCAGCGGTGGAGTGTGTTCCAGGGGTCCCAGCCGGTCCGGGCGGGCCCCCATAAGAGGTCCGGGGCCTCGACGATCTCCACTCCGTCGCAGTCCAAGATCTCTCCGGTTACGCGCCTCCGCCTACTCGTGGTCACGAGGGTGACGTCATGCCCGAGCTCGACGATCTCCCGGGCCAGGTGGAACGCGCGGAAGAAGGTGCCGGTCCAGGCCACGTTGTGATTGAGGTAGAGGATTCTCATGGGAAGTCGGCCGAGAGGAATGGCTACGAGCCCCGGACCCGGCCTCCGCTACCCACCGATCCGAGCGACGCGGACATCGTCCGCCACGCGGAGGGGCACGAGGCTATGACCGACCGTCCCGGTACCGAGTTGGCCGAACCCCCCGAAGCCCCACCAAAAGATCTCCATCGATCCGGCCAGGACGCACGTATGGACGGCCCCTGTGCTGATGTCCAGATAGTTGCGATCGGCCTCCAGGGCCGTGGTGTTCGGACGAAGAGGCGTTCTCCCTTTGGAGTGGGTGCGTTTTCATTAGTGCAAGGAAGAGTCCCACAGCCGACCGAAGAGGAGAATGCGCATGGACAGGTATATCGGACTGGACGCGCAGGCGTCAAGCTGCACGTTGGAGGTCGGAGAGCCGAGCGGGGAGCTTCTGGGCTCGCTTCTACTCCTCTGCGCCTCTGGCGCAGCGGAAGCTTCTGACTCCAGCGGGTGTTGGGAACAGAGAGAGGACACAAGTACTTAACCGTCCACCAATTTGGGGTAGGCCCAGGGAGAGGAAGTCCAGGGTGGGCCGGTTCCGCACTTACAGAGAATGGATCATTGTTGACGGAAAGCCGAGCCAAGCCTAGCATACATGCCGAGTGGGAAACCTCTGGCATTGATCGCACGCCTCCTCCGGCCACAATGTCTGATCGCCCATGATTACTTCACTACCGACCTTCGAATCTGACCCCCTAGTTCCGAGACGTTCTGCTACTTGCTCCCGGAGACTGCAGACGATGGATACACGCCCTTCCGAAACCGTGCGCCCTGCGCATCACCGAGAAGGTGAACACTCATGAGCATCCGGCGGAAGCTCTTCTTTCGGTCGATTCCGTTGGGCATTCGCTCCCTCGGCGGGTTCGGAGACGACACTTGACCTCGGATAGCCGAATGTCTGGGGAGGCTCGCCGACGTTACGAGATCGAGGAGGGGGTGGGCTCGGATTCGAGTGCACGAATGGAGTTGGTCCCCGACGTGGTCGAGGGCACGGTCCACGCCGGGAAGGTTCCCGGTCATGTCCCGATCCTCGGCCCCTCCAGCGAACTCATCGACTGGGCGGCGTTCCTTCCGCCGCGGGCATGCACATTCCGGTGGCGGTTCGCTCAAGGTGTCAAACGATTGATGGACATTCTGGTATCCGGGGTGGGGCTCGTCCTGTTGCTCCCGGTGTTCGTGGTCTTACCGATCGTGATCCGGCTCACCTCCAGAGGCCCCGGCTACTATCGGTGGTCTGTACTGGGCCAGTACGCACGGCCGTTCCGGGGGTTCAAGTTCCGCTCGATGGTGGTGAACGCCGACGAGTTGAAGGAGAGCATGGCGCACCTCAATCACATGCAAGGCCCCGCGTTCAAGGTCCGAAACGATCCGCGCGTCACGCCCGTGGGACGTTTCTTGCGAAAGTTCAGCATCGACGAGCTGCCTCAGTTGTGGAGTGTCTTCAAAGGGGATATGAGCTTGGTCGGTCCTCGTCCTCCGTTTCCTGAGGAGTACGAGCGGTTCAAGCCTTGGCACCGCGCGAAACTCTCGGTCAAGCCGGGTGTCACCTGTCTCTGGCAGATCTCGGGCCGCTCGGACATTCACGACTTCGAGCAGTGGGTCGAGCTCGACATGCGGTACATTCGGGAATGGAGTCTTTGGCTCGACCTCAAGATTCTGATGCGGACCATCCCGGTCGTGAGTCGAGGGAGTGGAGCCTACTAAACTCCTCCGACACCGGTTCGGGCCGATGACCCGGAGCGCCCGGGCCACGATCCTCGGCTTCGTCGGGAAGGGATCTTCGACGTGACGGCTCCGGATCTCTCCATCGTCATCGTGACTTGGAACGCTCGGGATGACGTGCTGCGATGCCTGGACGCCGTCGAAAGCGGGAAATCCTCACTCGATGTCGAAGTCGTCTTGGTGGACAACGCCTCGAGCGACGACACGGTGGGTGCTGTTCGTTCATGTCACCCAGACGTCCGTATCGTCGAAGACTCCACGAACCGGGGCTTTGCGAGGGCGAACAACCTAGGCCTTGACATCGCGTGTGGCCGCCATGTACTCCTCCTCAACCCGGACACGGAGGTCGGATCCGAGACGCTCCGGACGTGCGTGGAGACGCTCGACGCCGAACCGGAGGTTGGGGCTGTGGGGTGCAGGCTCCTCTACCCGGATGGGTCCGTGCAGTACGAGTGCGCGAGGCGAGCGTACAGGCTGACCCACCTCGTCTGGGAAGCCTTCTATCTACATGTGATCTTTCCGCAGAACCGTGTCTTCGCCCATCAGCTCATGGGGGACTGGGACCATACGGGGGTTCGGGATGTGGAGGCGATCTCGGGGGCCTTCTTCATGGCTCGACGGGAGGTCTTCCAGGCGGTAGCCCGTGTTCCCGATACGGTGTTCATGTACCACGAGGACCTGTCGCTCTGCCTGAAGATCAGAGAGCGCGGATGGCGGATTCGCTTTCGTGGCGACGTCTCCACCGTGCACCATCACGGTCGCTCGGCGGGCCGGAGTAGCCTCGCGTTGCACCTGTTGGAGGGTCCGGTGCGCGTGCTCCTCATCCAAGAGCGCGTGGGTCGGCTCGGCGGGGCGGTTGCGCGGGTACTCTTCGCCTTTCGGGGTGGCGTCCGGCTCGTACTTTCGGTAGTGGGACGGCTGATTCCTGGTGCCGGGCGCCTGCGACGCGAGCGGCCCAAGGCATTCGACCCACGGGTCCACCTGGACCAGATTGTTTGGGCTCTGCTGCCGTGGGTCGTGAGAGACCGGATGCCTCGGGCAACGAGATCATGAGTAGCCTGAGAGCCCTGGCGCTCGGACGAGACGGGTTCCCGGCGCTTCTCCAATGGGTCGTGTGGGGCGGAGCGTCGGTGGCCGTTGCGGTCGCGCTGGTCGTACAGCCGTGGCTCGCCGCCGGAGTGACCGCGGGCGCCGCGATCCTGGCGCTCACCTTCACCCGGCCGCTGTGGGTCATCGGGCTCATGCTGGCTTTGGGGCCTCTGGACCTCTCTTTCCTCACCGGAGGGTTCAAGGAGTTGTTTCCAGACCTAGGCGGCCTGGACATGAACGGGATCCGGCTCATCGGCATCTCGGTGGGTCTCGGGCTCGTGATCGCCACCGACGGAGAGATCGTCAAACGTCTGTTCGGTCCGAACGGCCGATGGTACGTGGTCTTCCTCGCATTCGTGACCCTGACACTCGTTTACTCCGCATCCGTCAACGAGGGCGGGCGCCTCCTGCTGAAGCTCGCGTACCCGCTGCTCTTTTTCACCGTACTCTCCCGTCCGGGTGCCACGAGGGGGGAGATCGACAAGCTCGGAGACTGGTTCCTCATCGGCGCCACGCTCGCGGTGCTCCTCAATCCGGCGTACGTCTTCTTCGGCGGGGTCGAATACGAACAGTCGTTGGGGAGCTTCACCCGGGTGCGGGGACTCGGAATCCACCAGAACCCGTTCTCCTTCTACCTGCTGGTCGTTCTGCTGTACAGCTTCGCACGCTACGCGGTACGCGCACAGACCCGGTACCTGGTACTGGCTCTAGCTGCGCTCGTCTGGATGGTGTTGACGTTGACGCGAATCACCTTCCTGGCCAGCCTCGTGTCGCTGGGTGGCATCGGGGTCTATGCGGTCGTCGTGAACCGCAACTGGCGGGCGTTCGCGGGTGTACTCTTGGCGGGCGGCCTCATCACGTTCCTCATGTATGAGACCGTGATGCTGCGCACGTTCGGGTACGTGCCCACGGTTGGGGATCTGTGGGCGCTCTTCCAAGACCCGGTGACGCTCTTCCAGGCCATCAACTGGCAGGGGCGTCACGTCTTCTGGGCGCTGCTGTTCACGGCCTTCCTGACGAGTCCGGTGTGGGGATTGGGACTCGGGACATCGTCCCAGATCATGCAAGCCAACTTCTCGCCGGACGTGGCCGACGTCGCCCACAACGAGTATATACGCCTTGCCGTGGACGGTGGGGTGGTCGCGGTCGGGCTCTTCTTCGTCGCGTCCTTCAGGTGGCTGGTGACCGGGTTCGCCCTGGGACGTTCGAGTGACCGGAGGACGCAGGAGTATGCGCTGCCTCTGGCGGCCGGGATTCTGGCTTGGGCGGTGATCTCTGCGACGGACAATGCCTTCGACTACTATGCGCCATTCACGCAGTACATGGGATTCCTCCTGGCCGGGGCGGTCGTCTCGGCCCGGGAGGTCTCACTCGAGGAATCCAGTGCGGAAACCGAAGAGGTCGTGTAGATGTTCCGGTGTCGCTGTGGCTCGACTTTGCCGGCCGGGCTACTCGCCTTGCTCGTCCTCGCCGGCTGCGAAGGAGACATCACACCGCCGGGGGGCGACACGGTCGAGTCCCTTCTGCTGCAGCCCAACTTCTTCACCATGACCGTCGGCGAGTCCCGGAAGATCGATGTGCTCCCGAAGAACTCGAACGGGACGGTCTTGCCGGGCCGTGCGGTCGCGTGGGCGAGCTCGGCTCCGGGGGTGGTGTCGGTGGATGAGGAGGGGATCGTGACCGCGCTGGCCGAGGGCCGGGCGACGATCACGGCTCGGGTCGAAGGGCACGAGGCGACGGCCGAGATCACGGTCCTGCCGCCGGCCGTCGGGTTGTGGAGAGATCACACTTGTGCCATTTCTCAGGACGCCAGAGTCTACTGTTGGGGGCGCGGGATCAACGGTCAGTTGGGGTCCGGTGGCCGGAGCAGCCTGTTCGAGCCTACGGGGATCATGTCGGAGGGGAGTCGATCCTGGATGAGCGTCGCCTCGGGCGCCGGGCACAGCTGTGCGCTCGACGCTGCCGGCGTTGTTTCGTGCTGGGGGCGCGGGTTCGAGGGGCAGCTCGGAACAGGCGAGAGATCGGAATCACTCGTGCCCGTAGACGTGCCGAGTGCCTTCCAGTTCCGGGCGGTCACGGCGGGCGAGCGACACACCTGCGCACTCTCGGCGCGTGATACGCGGACCTGGTGTTGGGGTTGGAACGCCTTCGGCCAGATCGGAAACGCGACGAACGTCACGGTCTCGACGCCTGTGGCGGTGGTCGGCGCACCCCAGTTGACACGGATCAGCGCCGGGGGAAGGCACACCTGCGGGGTCGATGGAGCCGGTGGATTGTGGTGCTGGGGTGCCAACTCGTTCGGTCAGCTCGGCGACGGCAGCAGGGAGGATCGCTCGTTCCCCGTCCGGATCTCTCCGCAGCTCGAGTTCAGGATGGTCGGCGCCGGCGCCCGCCACACCTGTGCCATCGATATCGACGCACGGCTCCATTGTTGGGGTGAGAATACGACCGGCCAACTCGGCAACGGCACGCTGATTTCGGCGCTCACGCCCGGGCCCGTGGTCGGCGACATCGACTTCGTCACGGTCTCGGCGGGGTCCGTGCACACCTGCGTGGTCGCTGCGGATCAACGGGCGTTCTGCTGGGGGCTGGGATCGTACGGACGGC
>JADFRS010000093.1 GCA_022561145.1 Gemmatimonadota bacterium | reverse complement strand
TAGATCATAGGCACGGCTGTCTTGCGCTACCGACTCTCGTTGGCTTTCCGTTGCGGGCACGAGCAACTCGAACATGAACCTGTAATCACGCGAGTGAGCGTAGTCCGAGAGGCTCTTGAGTCGTCGCCGCTGAGTTTCGTTGGTTTGCCTGTCGCCTTCGGGGTTGTACCGCACGAGGGCCTTGGCGAAGGTCGGCGCAGCTTCGTCGAGGCGGGCGCCGAACTCGTCTCCGTGCTCGAAGTCGAACTCGTCCTGCCCGCTCTTCTCCACCGGGGCGCAGGCCGTCCTTCGCGCCAGTTCAGACAAGCCGAGACTCCTGGCCGCACTGGACTCGACCAACCTGAGCTCCGAGGCCACCCGCTTCGGACCGGCGCTGAAATTGGCACAGAGTATTCTGGAGGAATCCGAGTACTCCGACCTGGAGGTCGTGATCATCAGCGACTTCCAGCGCTCCGCATGGTCCGGAGACGAGGGCGTGGTGTTCCCCGCGGGGACGACGGTCACACCCGTCGAGATCGGCGATGAGAACCGGCCGAACATGTCGGTGGCCAGCGTTACGCTGCGCAGAGAGTTCTTTTCCGGACGCGAACGAATCAGGGTCGCCGCTCGGCTGACCCGCGAGGCGGGCGAATCCATCGAGGATGTCGTGGTCAGGCTCGAACTGGACGGGCGCGAGCATCAAGTTCGGACCGTGCGCCTCGATCCGACCGGCTCGGCGGTGGTGACGTTCGACGCCTTCACCCTGGCCGACCCGTTTACGAGAGGTACGGTCCGGATCGACGCAGACGCGATGCCTCAGGACAACGCGTTCAACTTCGTGCTGTCGCCCGGCCGAGCACTCTCCATTCTGATCCTCGAGGGCCAAGGAGCACGAGAAGACGCCAGCCTCTATCTGCAGCGCGCTCTGGAGATTTCTGAGGAGGCGGCCTTCCAAGTGGTGGTGCGCCGGTCCACGACCGTGACCACAGCCGACCTCGACACGCACGCACTGGTCATTCTGAACGACACCCGCTTTCCGGGGGGTGCCAGCGGCCAGCGCCTACGGGAGTTCGTCGAGTCGGGTGGCGGACTGCTCATGGTTCTCGGCGAGCGCAGCGCATGGCGGGACGGGCTCGACGCCATTCTCCCGGCCCGCTTCGGCGCCCCGACCGATCATGCTCGGCGTGGCCCGGCCCGAATCGGGTTCGTCGACTACAGCCACCCCGTATTCGAGGTGTTCTCGGGGCCCCGTGGTGGGGACTTCTCGCGAGCCCGCTTCTTCCGGTCGAGGCCGCTGACCGTGGCCGAAGGCGACCGGGTCCTCGCGCGCTTCGATGACGGATCGCCCGCGCTGGTCGAGGGGCATCTAGGCGAGGGCACGGTGATGGTCTGGGCGTCGACACTAGATGGGTTCTGGAACGACCTCGCTCTTCAGCCGGTGTTCCTGCCGTTCGTGCACCGGCTCGCACAGCACCTGGGAGGCCATAGTGAGCGGGTCCCGTGGTTCAACGCGGGGCAGGTGTTAGATCTGTCGGATCTCGACCTGGTTGCTGGCGCCACCCCGAATCCCGAGGAACTCATGCGACCGGATGAAGAGCGCGTGGCCCTGGCTCCCGGGGGCGGCAGCATTTTGCTTCCGGCAGGGGACGGTCCGCGATACCTGGAGCTCAAAGAACAGGGATTCTACGAGGTAAGACCTCCTGGCTCCGACGAGCCGAGGCCGCTGACCTTGGCGGTGAACGTCGATCCGTCGGAATCCGATCTTTCCACGATGGATCCCGAGGAACTCGCGGCAGCGGTGGCTCCCCGCGAACAAACCGTGCGGGTCGGCTCCGCCGCAGGTATCCTGGGAGAAGTCACCAATGTAGACAGGGAACGTCGCCAGTCGCTCTGGCGCTTTCTCTTGGTAGCGGCATTTATTCTCTTAGTGACGGAGACGGCTCTATCCAACTGGCTGTCCCGTGTCGCGGGTGCTCCGCGGTTCGAAGATGGGAGGGGATATGCAGAGTCGGTCGACTAGATCAAGCCAAACTAAGATCCTCAAGGTGGTCCGACGGGTCCGCGCGCGCTGGCGTCTCAGAATCCTTTTGCGTGGCCTCGCGATCGTCCTTGGCGCCGGCCTGGTCGCCTTCCTCTTCTCGGCGTTCGGACTCGAGTACTTCCGGTTCTCACCGAAGGCCGTCTTGGTCTTCCGCTGGATGCTCTGGCTCACCGGCGCGGGCCTGCTGGCCCGCTACCTGATCTGGCCCCTGAGTCGCCGCGTGACCGACGAACAGGCGGCGCTGTACCTGGAGGAACACGAGCCCAGCCTGGAGGCCGCCGTACTCAGCGCCATGGAGGCGAGCACGGGGAAATCAACTCCTGGAGTGTCGGAAGCTCTCGTGGATCGGTTGGTTGAAAATGCGTTGCAGAAATCCCGCGCGGTAAAGCACGGTGCACGCATCGAGCAGCGGGGTCTCTACCGGACGTCGGGCGCGCTGGCTGCAGTAAGCTTTTTCGCGGTCACTGTAATGGTCCTCGGTCCCGCACAGCTCCGCCATGGTGCGTCTGCATTGTTGAATCCCACCGTAGACCCGAGCTCGGTAAACCCATACAGCATCTCCGTCACGCCCGGTGATGTGGTGATCGCCCGCGGCTCCGATCAAATGGTCACCGCCAACCTTCGGGGCTTCCAAAGCGGCGATGTGCAGGTCTACTTCCGAGCGGAGGGCACGAGCAACTTCGATGCCATGTCCATGCTGCCCGGCGAGACAGCGGACTTCGAGCTCCTGCTCTTCGGCGTTGGTGAGAACACGGAATATTTCGTGGAGTCGAGCGGAATCCGCTCGGCGACGTAC
Source organism: Gemmatimonadota bacterium (assembly GCA_022561145.1). Taxonomy (GTDB): domain Bacteria; phylum Gemmatimonadota; class Gemmatimonadetes; order Longimicrobiales; family Gaopeijiaceae; genus JACZXQ01. The sequence continues at coordinate 12,732 of JADFRS010000093.1, read as the reverse complement.
AACATCGAGGTGGCCGACTTGCCCTACGTGGATCGCCTCGAGCTCGAATACCGCTTCCCGGCGTACTCGGGCCTCTCGCCCCGCATCGTCGAGGACGGGGGTGATATCGCCGCTCTCAGGGGCACGAAGATCATTGTACGCGTCATCCCGACGATGCTCACACCGGGAGGACAAATCCTGCTGGACGGCGTTCCGGTCGAGTTGTCCGATGCTGGGGACGGGACCTGGACGGGCAGCTTCAGCGTAGAGAAGGCCGGGTTCTACGAGGTAGAGCTGATGCGCACTGACGGTGAGCTGGTATCGGCATCGCCGAAGTACGCCATCGACGTCCTCACCGACCAGCCTCCCTCGGTTTCGTTCTCGAAGCCGGGCCGAGACACGCGCGCGAGCAATATCGAGGAGGTCTTCCTGGAGGCTCGCGCTGACGACGACTACGGCATCGACGCGTTGACCCTGGTCTACTCGGTCAATGGCGAAGAGGAGCAGTCGATCTCCCTGTTCAGCGCCGGGAGGCGGCCGATGCCCGAGGTGACGGCTGGACACACGCTTTTCCTCGAGGAGTGGGGGTTGGAGCCCGGCGATCTCGTCTCCTACTACGCGATCGCGTCCGACAATCGTCGGGCGGGAGACCGGAGTGAGGTCACGAGCGACATCTACTTCATCCAGATCCGACCCTTCCGCATCGACTACCGACAGGGGGAAGAACAGGGCGGGGGCGGGGGGGGCGGCGGCCAGGGCCCCGAGGAAGGCCTCTCCGAGCTCCAGCGTCGGATCGTTGCGGCCACCTTCAACCTCAACCGGGACAGAGACGACTACTTCCCGGGGGAGTACGAGGAGAATCTGGTGAGCGTGCGCCTCTCGCAGGCGCGGGTCCGCGAACAGGTAGACGGGCTGCACCAGCGCATGGTGAGCCGTGGTATCGGCAATGCCGATCCACTGTTCCAGCGCATCGCCGAGCTGCTGCCCCAAGCCGTCGAGGATATGAAGGAAGCCGAAGCTCACCTCGAACGGGGTGACCCGAAAGCTGCGATCTCGCCGGAACAGAAGGCTCTCCTCAAGCTGCAGAAGGCCGAGGAGACCTACGAGGCCACCGTACAGCGAGGCGGCCAGCAGGGTGGCGGTGGGGGTCGTGGTGCGACCGCCGAAGATCTCGCGGATCTCTTCGAGCTCGAACTCGACAAGCTGAAGAACCAATACGAGACCGTCCAGCGGGGCGAGCGGCGGCAGGCCTCCGAGCAAGTCGACGAGCTTCTGCAGAAGCTCAAGGAACTCGCTCGCAGACAGCAACAAGAGGCGGAGCGTCAGCGCCGCCGTGCGGAGGCTCAACAGGGATCCGGAGGCGGCGGCGGGCGCAGCCAGAGACAGTTGGCGGAGGAGACCGAAAAGGTCGCCCGTCAGCTGCAGAGGTTGGCTCGTGAGACCGGAGACCAGCGGCTCGAGGAGGTGGCCCGCCAGTTGCAGCAGGCCTCCGAGGCCATGCGGCGCTCCGCGTCAACCAGCGGAAGCGAAGGCACCGCCGAGGCCGGCAACGCGCAGGATCGACTTGCCGAGGCTCAACGGCGCCTTCAGCAGAACCGGGTCGAGCGCCTGAGACAAGATGCTCAGGAGGCGCTCCGCAGAGCCGAAGACCTTGTCCGGGAGCAGGAGGGCATCAAGGAGAGCATGTCCCGGCTGGGGGAGGGCGACATCAACCAGCAGTTCGAGCAGGCGCGCAGGTTGTTCGAGCGCAAGGAGGCCCAGGCCGCCGAGGTGGCTGATCTCGAGCGTCAGTTGGATCGGGTCGCGGCGGACTCTCGCCAGGAGCAGCGGGACGCGTCGGAGCGCCTCAAGGAGGCGGCGGAATCCATCAGGGACAACAAACTGAAGGAACGCATCCGGTATTCACGGGGGCTGATCCAAGCTCGGGACCCCGAGTTCACAGAGGAGTTCGAGGCGGAGACCGCCAGGGGCATCGAGGAGCTCCGCGACAGGATCGCCGAAGGCATGGAGGCCATCAACGAGTCCGGCGATGGAGATCGCCGTGCCGAAGCCCTAGACCGCGCGCGCGATCTCGTACGAAGCATGGAATCTTTCGGGCGGCGTCTCGAGGAGCGGGGCCAGCGGGGCCAGGAGGGTCAACAGGGCCAGGAGGGTCAGGGGGGCCAACGGGGCCAGGGTCAGCGGGGACAGGGTCAGCAGGATCAAGGTCAGCGGGGACAGGGTCAGCAAGGCGACCAGGAACGCCAAGGAGCGGGCAATGGATCGCCGTACGGCGGCGGAGCCGATGTTCGAGCGGGTGAGATGTCGCCCGACGAAATCCGGCAGTTCAGGAGCGAGGTACGGGAGCGTGCCTCCGAGGCCCGTGAGCTCCAGCGCGTGCTCGATGAGCAGGATATCGACTCGCGGCAGTTGGCAGACGTCGTGCAGGCGCTTCGGTCCCTGGATCGCGAACGGGTCTATAAAAACGCGGCCGAGTTGGCCCGTCTTCAGGCTCAGGTCTTGGAGGGACTCAAACAGCTCGAGTTTGGGCTGCGTCGAGAGCTGGAAGGAGAAGCGGTGGATCAGGCGTTCCTGTCAGGGTCCGAGGACGTGCCCACCGGGTTCCGCAAGCTTGTGGAGGAGTATTACAGGGCGCTGTCCCGCACGCCGGGGAAAGGCAACTAGACGGTTCCGTTCCTCGAGCTTCGGAACATCGTGCCCGACGCCATGGCGAGGAGCGACCTCGCCATGAGCTTGAGGCGCCACTTGATGATCTGACCCAGAGAGGGCTCCGGAAGGTAGCCCTCCTCATTTTCCAAGAGTTGGAGGACTTCAGCGATCTGGTCCTTGTCAAACACTCGGGTCTCCAGCCACCCCACGCCCTTGAGCTTCTCGACGCGCCTCTCGGGCTCCAGACCGTAGAATCCGTCCATCGCCTCGTACGCCGGCTCGGAGATCATCAGGTACTCTTTCGCTTCGACCGAGTTCTTGAGCATCCGGTGCACGATGATCACATCCAGACCGAAGAGCTTCTCGAACTTCCCGATCTGCTCGAGCGCCACCTCGCCGGCGTGCACGACTTGCTTGAGGCGCAGCCTCTCGACGCTGGAACATGCTTCACACGAGCACCGGGGACGCGTGGACAGCAGCTTCATTTCGGCGGCGAAGGCCCTGAAGAGACGCGGGATCTGGGCCTTCACCTTGACGGCCACCCCGTTGAGATCACCGGGTTCACTCAGGGCGAAGAGGAAGACAGCGTCGCCTTCCAATTCCGCGACGGTCAACGGAGGCTCGACGGCGGCGATGATCGCCCGCAGCAGGTGCACTGCGATCTGACGCGCGTGGCTGGCAGACTTGGCGTGACGGCGGACGAACTTCGTCCATCCGCTGATATCGGCCACCAACAGGATGGCGTTTGTCGTCGGCTCGATGCTGGCTTCCATCTACCCTCCAGAACGGGCGGGACTGCAGGGAATACCACGCCACAACGCTGTACGCCTGATTCTGGAGCTTCCCCGCCCCGCTTGCGGAATACGGGGCCGCCGGCCGTTGTTTCGTAGGGGTACACGCGAACCGCAGCCTTGTATATCCTCTCTCATGAACGATCGTATCCTCCGAGCGATTCGGCGTGAGCCGCTGGACCGGACACCGGTCTGGTTCATGCGCCAAGCCGGCCGGTCACTCCCTCGCTACCGTGAGTTACGCGGCGAACGCGAGATGTTCGAGCTGATCCGCGATGCGGAGGCTTCCGCGAAAATCACGGCACTACCGCTCGAATACTATCCTGTGGACGCTTTGGTGCTTTACAACGACCTGGCCACACCCTACCTGGCGGCCGGGATCGAGGTGGAGATGCGTAAGGGTGTCGGGCCGGTCATCGCGGACCCGATCCGATCTGCTGTCGATGTCGAGCGCCTCCGTCCGTTCGATCCGCAAGAGGCTCTCGGCTTCAACCTCGATCAGATCAGGATTCTGGTGGAGCGAATCGACGTGCCGGTCCTGGGGTTCGTGGGCGCACCCTTCACCCTTTGTTCGTACCTGATCGAGAGCCCTCGGCATCGCGACCTCAAGGGCGTCAAGTCCTTCATCTTGGAGCAGCCTGAAGCCTGGGCGAAGCTCGCTGATTTTTGGGCCGAGCACATGGCTCAGTTTGGAATAGCCCAACATCGGGCGGGGGCTGGTGCCATTCAGGTCTTCGACTCATGGGCCGGAGCGCTCTCCGTCGAGGACTACCGCGAGTACGTCCTCACGCCGACTCAGCGCCTCCTCCGGACGATGGAAGATGCCGGGGTTCCGACGATTCACTACTTCAACGGGAATCCCGCCCTTTTGCCTCTCGTCGCCGAGGCGGGCGGAGACGCCGTTTCGGTGGACTGGCGACTGCCGCTGGACGAGGCGTGGCGCACGATCGGCCACGATCGGGCGATTCAGGGAAACCTCGACCCGATCGCGCTGCTTGCAGGTCCAGAAGTGGCCGTGCGAAAGACGCGGGAGATTCTCCAGCTCGCGAACGGCAGACCTGGACACATTTTCAACCTCGGGCACGGAATCCTTCCAGACACCGATCACCGCGTGCTCGCGGCCGTCGTTGACGCGGTCCACGACTTCGCCCTTAGGGAAGCCACAGCATGAAGACCGGCGTCATGGTGCTCAACTTCGGCGAACCGGAGGAGGCCACCAAGGAAACCGTGGAGCCCTTCCTGGAACGCATCTTCATGGCGAACTCAGCCCTGAGCGGATCGAGCACCCCCGAGGAGGCCGCCGCCAGAAGCCGGAAGATGGCAAGGGCTCGTGCACCCGGCCTGATCGAGGAATACCTCGAGATCGGTGGCTCTCCGGTCAACGCGCAGGCGCGTCAGCAGGCCCATCAGCTCCAGCGTGAATTGAAGAGGCAGGGATTGGCCGCCACCTGCTATATCGGCATGCAGTTCGTGGAGCCCTTCATCCGTGAAGCCGTGGCGAAAGCCAAGGAAGACGGCATGGACCGGTTAGTCGCGTTGCCCGTATATCCCCTTTGCGGCAAGAGCACCACCGTGGCCGCACTGGACGACCTCCAAGCCGCGCTGGACGATCTCGGCTGGGCACCGCAGGTGAGAGAGATTACTGGCTGGCACCGCCACCCCGCATACCTGCGACTGCATGCGGACCACATCAGCGAGTACGTCGTCAGCCAAGGGATCACTCTGCACGACGCCGGCACCAAGCTCGTGTTCTCGGCCCACGGCACTCCCCTGAAGTATCTCGATGATGGACCGCGCTACCTGCTGTATGTCGAGGAGACCTGCCGCATGATCGCGCGCGGGATGGGCGTGGTGGACTACGTGATCGGTTACCAGAACCACAGTAACAGAGCCGTCGACTGGACTCAGCCCGACATCGAAACGGTGATCAAGGAGGTCGACGCCAAAAAGGTCGTGGTAGTTGCGGTGAGCTTCATGCACGAGCAGTCTGAAACGCTTTCCGAACTCGACATCGAGCTGCGCAAAGAAGCCGAACAGGCGGGTTTGGAGTTCTACCGAGTGCCCGTCCCCCACGACAGCCCAGTCTTCACCGAGTTGCTGGCCGATCTCGTGGTGAACGCCCTTCGCAATGAGCCCGTCATGGGACCGCTGGGTATGAAACGCTGCCTTTGCCGCGGCCGGCCCAACACCTTCTGCCTGAACGCCTCGAGTTAGCGCGGCCTCACTTGTCTGCTCCCGCGGGCACCCCCAACCCCCAAGGGCGAAAGGCGGACGGCGAGCCTCTTGGCGTCCGTCAGGCGGCCCTGGATTCCTGGACGGGCTGCGTAGTTCGCGCAGATGTACACACCATCCGGCAAGCGAAGCCCATCGAGCGCGTCCCAGCTCTCGTCCCACGCGGGAATCCGTGTTCTGCCGACGTGGAGCACGCGCGCCTTGCATCCGGTCACGTGAGCGAATTCATCGGCCGCGATCTGCCCTAGCCGATCGTCGTCTTCTTCGACTACAGCCGGGTTTTGCATGCCCCCAAGGAAGACCGTGTAGAGCCCCGGCCGCCCAAAAAGGCTGGCGTTCGACGTGACTCCCCGGGTCTGCAGGCCCTCGCCCTGCGCGACCTGATAGCCGGCCCACACCAGGTCCTCGTCGCCCTTGAGATGCACCACCGCGAGCGGGTTATACCGGATCTGCTCGAGGCGAGTCGCCGCGTCGGGCGCTGTCTTCTTCAGGAGCCCGGCCGCGGCACGCGCCGGGCAACACAGTGCCACTTCGTCCGCTACCACGTCGTCATCGTCCTCCAAGGCCAATACGAACCCTCCCTCAGGACGCGGGCGCAGGCCGGTTACAGGACACCCCGTGCGGAGCGATGCTCCGAGGCCATCCGCCAAGGCCGACGGGAGCGCGCTCATGCCGTGCCGAAAAGAACACGGAGGTGCCGACGACACGCCCTTCCGGGCGGTGAGCGCCCGCCACAGGATGCTTCGCTTTACGCCGAGCTCTCGAAGCGTCGTGGCCAAGGCGTGCCGAGCGGGCATGCGGTCGGGGTCGGAGGCGTACAGGCCGCCGTACAGCGGAGCGATGAGGGCCTCGTAGGCCGCTCCTCCGAGCTTCCGCCTGAAGAATCCCCCGGCTGTCTCCCCTTCCCTGAGGCCACCGGTCAGGGGTTCCAACAATACACGTGCCTTTTCAGGCCATGTCAGCAGGTCCGTGGTAAACGCCTGGCGAATGGAGAGGGGTGCCTGGCTCAAACGGCCCTTCCGAAAGACGAGGAGCGAGAGCTCCCCCGAGGCGGTCAACACTTCATCCCCGAGTCCGACATCGGTGATCAGCGCACGTACGTCGGGTGTGAGGCGTGTTCGTTGGGGTCCCATGTCGAGTGGAAGTCCCTCGATATCCACCGTTTGAATCACTCCCCCCGGGCGCGGCTGAGATTCCAGGACAAGGCATTCGGCGCCCCGCGCCCGCAGGTAGTGTGCGAGGGCGAGGCCCGAGATTCCACCACCGACGATGGCGATCACTTGTGGAGGGGCGTCCCGATGATAGATGTCTGCCGCGCCATCCTTCAACGTCCCGGGCTCGAGTGGTTCCAGCGCACCACGATACGATACCTGCAGCCGAGTTCGACGTGAAGAGCATGACTGCCAGGACACCTCTCCTCAACGAATCGGGGACCACGTAGATTCCGGCCGGGAGAGGAGACCCCGTCCGACCGCCCCCCCTACGCCCCGATTCACTACAAGGGAGACAATGAACGGCCCCCAGTTCATTTACGTCATGAAGGATCTCCGCAAAATAGTCCCTCCCAAGCGCGAGATCTTGAAGGGTATTTGGCTCTCATTCTACCCGGGTGCGAAAATCGGCGTGGTGGGTCCGAACGGAAGCGGCAAGACTAGCGTGCTGAAGATCATGGCCGGCGTGGATACTGACTTTCTCGGCGAGGCTTGGCCGGCCAAAGGCACGCGGGTCGCCTACCTACCACAGGAGCCACGACTCAACCTGGACCTCGATGTTCGAGGGAACGTCGAAGAGGCCGTCAGCGAAACCCGTGGTCTTCTCGAGCAATTCGAGGTGGTCAATGCCAGCTTCGCCGACCCGATGTCGGACGGCGAGATGGAAGCCCTGATCGAGAAGCAGGCTCGGCTCCAAGACCGGATCGATGCGTCGGGGGCATGGGACCTGGATCGGAAGATCGAGATCGCAATGGAGGCGTTGCGCCTACCACCTCCCGAAACCGACGTTACGACGCTGTCGGGAGGGGAAGTCCGGCGGGTCGCGCTCTGCAAGGTGCTCCTGGAAGAGCCCGACCTTCTGCTCCTGGACGAGCCTACGAACCACCTGGACGCCGAATCGGTGGCGTGGCTGGAAAGACACCTTGCCGATTTTGCAGGCACGATCGTCGCCATCACGCACGACCGGTACTTCCTGGACAACGTAGCCGAGTGGATCCTCGAGTTGGACCGCGGGGTGGGGATACCCTGGGAGGGCAACTACACGAGTTGGCTGGACCAGAAGACCGAGCGTCTTCGCGTCGAAGAAAAGCAGGCCTCGTCGCGCAGGAGGACCCTCGAGCGGGAACTCGAGTGGATTCGTATGGCGCCCCGCGCCCGGCAATCGAAGGGGAAGGCTCGCATCAACGCCTACGAGGATCTTCTCAGGGCGGATGAACGAGATGCCGTACGAACCGCCGAGATCGTCATTCCAAAAGGGCCGAGGCTCGGGAAGGACGTTCTGACGTGCGATGGCGTGACCAAGGCCTACGGGGAGAAGCTTCTGATCGATAACCTTTCGTTCAGCCTTCCACCTGGAGGCATCGTCGGGATCATCGGCGCCAACGGCGCGGGCAAGACGACGCTATTCCGAATGATCATCGGGGACGAAGAACCCGACAGCGGGGAGATCCGTCTCGGCTCGACGGTGGAGCTGGCGTACGTGGACCAGTCCCGCGACGCCCTCGACGGCACCAAGACCGTCTTCGAGGAAGTCTCGGGAGGGGAGGAGACGTTCAACTTCGGGCGCGCCGAAGTGAGCGCCCGCGCCTACCTCTCGTGGTTTAATTTCCGCGGCGCGGACCAGCAGAAGAAGATCGACACCCTTTCGGGCGGCGAGCGCAACAGGCTCCACCTGGCCCGCCTGGTGAAAACCGGTGGCAATCTGCTGCTACTGGACGAACCCACGAACGACCTCGATGTGGACACGCTAAGAGCTCTCGAAGATGCTATTCTCAGTTTCGCCGGCTGTGTCATGGTGATTTCACACGACCGTTGGTTCCTCGACCGAATCGCCACACACATCCTCGCCTTCGAGGGGGATAGCCGGACCGTGTGGTTCGAGGGCAACTACTGGGAATACGAAGAAGCTCACCGGCAAAGGGCGGGGGGCGATGTGGATCAGCCGCACCGAATCAAGTACAGAAAGCTCACGCGCAGCTAGGAAAAACCTATGCCTTCAAAAAAAAGTGTAGGAGAAAGCGTGACAGGTGTGGTTATATTGAAGAGATCGGAAGTGTTCCGGGAACCACGGAACTTATGGATAGGAACCAACCTGAAGCTCCAGACCAGATCGAAGTGAGCAAAGGTCAGGAGCGGGCCGCGGCCCTGGTCGCGGTCCTTAGGGACCAGGCGGAAAAAGAGGAAGCTGCCGTTCATGGGCAGATGACGTTGAAGCGACGGACCCACCGCGGGAACGTCGCCCTGGCGGTATCTGCCATCATGGCAGCGTGGGTGTGGATCTTCCCGCCTGATTCCATTCGGATAGAGCGTCCTCCCGAGCCCACTGTGGCCGAGGAGGAGGCTTCGCTTCGTCGTGTCATGTTCCTCCAGAACTCGGCGATCCAGCATTACCGCATCCAGAACGGACGGATTCCAGACGGTCTGGAGCAGGCGGGTCCAGCCTTCGATGGCATGGAATACATTCGGCTGACACGGCGAGAGTACAGACTGCGCGGCCGCAGCGAGCGCGTCATGCTGTCCTATTCGTCTACAGAACCCATCGAGGAATTCGTGGGTGACGACCTGGACATCATCGAGAAGGTGATTCGATGAGGCTCCTCGACCAACGGGGGTTCACGCTCGTCGAGGGGATGACCGTCATGCTCATCCTCGGCATCGTGACGCGCATCGCCATTCCGCAGATACAAGATGTGCGCGTCAGGGCCCAGGCCGCTCAGGCCTTGGGCGATTTTCGCGTGATCGAGCACGCGGCGCAGGAGTACCTGGCGGACAACAATCAGCCTCCTCCCGACGCCGGCACAGGCATCGTGCCAGCTGGCTTGGAGAGCTACCTCGAGGGCTTCACGTTCAACAAGCCAGCCTACCAACTGGACTGGGAGAACTGGGTCCTCCCAAGCGGCCTGCCGAAGCACCCAGAAACCCGGGTGCTTCTCGGCGTGTCGATCAGCATCGACAATCCGGTGCTAGGCGAAGCCATCGTACGGCTCGTAGGACTCAACCGCGCGCACTACACTCTCGGGAACAAGTACACCTTCATACTCGAGGCCCTCTAGGCCCCTTCCCCAAGCGAACCGCCAGCCAGTCCCTATCTACTCAGTATGAAGAAGCTCGAAATCTGCAAATGGTTCTGCACCGTCAGGGTGATCCTCTGACCCGGTTGCACCGTGATCGGGTCGAGCTCGACACCCTCCTTGGACCCGAACGGTCGCAGCAGAATCCGCAGGGGTGCTGCGCCGGTCGTGTAGACTGGCGGAACACGGAGCGTTTCGCGTCCCATGCTTCTCACACGGCCGAGGCGGACCGGATTTCCGTATCGGACGAGGTACACGATAACGTCTGACCAGTTGTTATTATCCACTTCCAGTGTGACTCGTCTGTCGACTCTACGTACTGACTCCCAAGATGTCCTTGTTGATCCGCTGGTCGCACACCCACTGGCCATCATCAGGATCGCCCCAAACCTTTAGAGCGCCCAGCACCGCGGCGCATCAACATTTCTTTAGGGAGGGCTTCTGAGGTGGTGGAACCGCTCGACGTGGAGCGGAGAAGGCTAGAAGGCTTCTAGATCAGGTGGTGCTTGCCGCTGCGTTTGTCGAAGAAGCGCTGGTGGTATTCTTCGGCGCGAAAGAAGTCCGCGGCCGGAATGATCTCCGTGACTACGGCGCCGGAGTGGTGGCCCGAAGCCTCCAGTGCGGCCAGCGCCGCACGCGCCGCCTGCTCCTGCTCCTCCGAATGGTAGAAGATCGCCGAGCGGTACTGCGTCCCGACGTCGGCGCCCTGACGGTTGAGTTGGGTGGGATCGTGGATGTTCCAGAAGACCGCAAGCAGCTCATCGTAGCTCACCAGTGCCGGATCGTACTCGAGGTGGACGACCTCGGCGTGCCCGGTCCCGGTGGAGCACACCTGCTCGTACGTGGGTTCTTCGACCGTGCCCCCCATGAAGCCGACCGATGTCGCCACCACACCGTCGATCTCGGAGAATACCTGCTCGGGCTTCCAAAAACAGCCGGCCGCGAACGTGGCCACCTGCGGAGGCCGTGTGTCCGCCCCGACCTCCGTCATCTCATCTCCCCGCACGTCTAGACTCCGGTTGAAGCATTGGTGCTCGTCTCGGGCTCGGCGATGGTGGCCTCCAAGATACGCCGGATCGTGGAGACGTGCTCGTCGAGGGCCTTGCTCAGGAATTCCAGGCGCTCGTAGGCGTCACGTCAGCAACACCTCTCTGCCATGCCCAGGCTACCGTCCAGATTCGCTATTCGTCCGTGATGACCCGCAGGATCCTCTCCAGCTCGGCGACGTACTCCCTCAAAAGGCCCTCGAGTTCAGCGTAGCGTTCGTATGCATCCGCCCCCGGCTCCTGATCCGCCTCGTCCAGATTGCTGTACAGGTAGGAGAGCTGCGCGATGAGCATCGGGGTGGGATACGCATACCCCTCCGCGGTTGCGAGCTTTGCCAGCAAGTCGGCAAGCCGCCGGTCCACAGGCACGCCCTGTTCAAGGTCCTCTCGGGCTTTCTCGACGCGGAATGCCGCCATCCGCGCCTCGCTGAGCGCATCACGCACCTGAATGCTCAGTGCGAGCTGCTCGGCGAAGTCCTGCTGCGTGATCCCGTCCGCGACCACGCGTGGATCGGCCAACAACGTGAAGCGCTGTGTCTGGCTCCTGCCGGCGACGGTGAGCCGAGCCTGGTACGTTCCGGGAACGGCGTACGGACCCTCCGTCCCGGACCGACGCGAATTCTCGGACCACGGACCGGCATGACGCCCATCCCAGATGAAGCGGTGCATTCCCGAGCCGTTCGGAAGCCGCGGCGTGCCGACCCGCTCCAAATTGAGTTCCCGCATGCCCTGGTCGTCGGGGACAACCATCCTTTCGCCCGTAGCTTCACTCGAGTATCCACGAACCAGGTCACCGCGTGCATCCAGGATCTCCAGCGTGATTTCGCCAGCCGGCTCTTCACCCAGGTAATAATCAATCATGGCACCGGGAGACGGATACTGCGGATCTGCGGGAGATGCCGACCCCCGTCCGCTACGTGCCGAGTATCGCAGGCGATAAGCATCACGCGGGGCAAACAAGTGCGCGTCCGACGAAGCAATCCGATCGGTCATCTGGTGGAGCGGCGTCAGGTCGTCGAGAATCCAGAAGGAACGGCCCATCGTAGAAATTACGAGATCTTGCTTGTGGACCTTGATGTCCGAAACGGGGGTGGCCGGAAGATTCTGTTGGAATGACTGCCAGTGAGCACCGTCGTCGAACGAGACATACATCCCGAATTCGGTGCCCGCATACAGCAGTCCTTCTCGGTCGGGATCCTCGCGGACTACTCGAGTCGGCGAATCGGCCGGAATGCCGTTCGTACCCGTGGTCAGCTTCGTCCAGGTCTCGCCGTAGTCGTTCGTCCGGTAAATGTGCGGCGAGAAATCGCCGAGCTGGAACCGAAGGACCGCGATATAGGCTTTGCTGGCACTGTGTGGCGAGGCCTCGACCGTCTGGACGCGGCCGCCGGGCGGCAGGTCCGGAGGCGTGACGTCGGTCCAGGTTTCGCCACCGTCTCGGGTTACGTGGATGGGTCCGTCATTGGCCCCCACCCAGATCAGACCTCGCTGAAGTGGCGATTCCTGCACGGCGTAAACTGTGCTGTAGAACTCCTCACCGGTGATGTCGCGAGTGATGGGCCCGCCGGACACCATTTGCGTCTCGGGCGTGTGAGCGGTCAGGTCCGGTGAGATCGTCTCCCACGTCACGCCCTCGTCGGTCGTCCTGTGCAAATACTGCGAGGCATGGTACACCACGTTGGGATCGTGCGGCGATATGTGGATCGGCGAAGTGCGCTGGAACCGGTAGCGGAGATCGGTCGTGTTGTGACCG
>JADFRS010000092.1:9611-15795 GCA_022561145.1 Gemmatimonadota bacterium | reverse complement strand
GCGACGCTGAATTCTCGAATCGCCGAACTCAGCCAGCGTGTCGGCCGGGAGATTACATGAAGACGGAGAGACGGGCCGCAATGAGCATCCCTCGACCCGCGAGACTCCGCCTGGCCGTCATGGTGGCGTTCGTCTCGGCGGTGTTGGTCCCCGTCCCTGGAGCGGGTCAGGTCACTCCGGGAGATCTCGTGAAAGCCCGCAACGAGGCCGCGCAACGGGCCGTCGATGCCGCTGGAGATTCGATTTCCGACGAGGAGAGGGAGGCACTGAAGGACGTCATCAACGGGCTGATCGACTTTCGCGAACTCTCCCGCCGGGCGCTGAGACGCCACTGGGCCGCGCTCACTCCCGAAGGGCAGGATCAGTTCGTAGATGTCTTCCGGAGCCTGATTCGCAATTCGTCCGTGCGAAAGCTCGAGATCTACCAGGCGGACAGCATCACGTATCAGCCCGCAGAGACCGACGGAGACAGGAGCCGGGTCGTCACGATCGCTTACAAGGGGCGTAGCGAGGTCGAAATCGCGTACCTCATGCACAAGGTGGGAGGTGAATGGATGGTGTACGACGTTGTCATCGACGATTCCAGCACACTCCGGACCTACCAGGACTCCTTCCAGCGAGAAATCAACTCAACCTCGTACGAAGCGATGTATAACCGCATGGTCGACAAACTTGCGGAGTCCGGCGGCACAGGGGGCTAAGCCCCTCACACTCTCAGGCGCTCGTTCGCCCAGAACCCAGGACAGATGAAGCTTCGATTTCACCTATGCAAGTTGGCGCCCCGGAGCTACCGGGTCATCGTGGTCGTCTCCGTCGTCGCCACCGCGGTGGGCGCATATCTCACTTCCAAGCTGACGCTCGAGAGCGATCTCGCGGCACTCCTACCCAACAGTTTTCCCAGCGTGCAGGCGCTCGAGCGGATGCGTGACGAGGTTGGGGGTGGGGTCAGCAAGCTCCGGGTAGTTCTGAAGAGCCAGAACTTCCCCGCCCTCCAGCGCTTGGCCGAAGATCTCAAGCCGAAGCTGGACGCAAGTGAATACGTGCTGTATTCGCAGTACCGAAACGAAGTCGCTTTCTACCAGAAGAACGCTCTCCTGTTCTTGAACCCGGCCCAGCTGGATTCTCTCTACGACGCCGTCCAGGGTGCGATCGACGACGAGAAGCAGGCGATCAACCCCTTCATGATCGACGATCTGTTCGGGCCGCCTCCCGGCGCCGCGGAATCGGATGATGAGGCGAAGAGCGACCTGGCGGCTTGGGACGAAAAGTATCGGGATAGCGAGCCCAAGCCGTTCTACACGAACCAGGACAGCACCGTCTTGGTGATAGAGGTCTTCGCCGCCGAGGAAAGCGTCAACATCGCCGCCAGCCGCGTCATGCTGACGGCGGTGCAGGATATTGTTCAGTCGATCGATCCGAGCAGTTACGCCCCCGACGTGGAGGTGTACTACGGTAGCAACATCAAGAACCGGATCGACGAGTACGAGGTACTCAAACGGGACATCTTCGGCACGGCCGTGTACGGCGTCGTCGGTGTGTTTATCCTGCTGGTGCTCTACTTCCGGAGCCTTGTTCCGCCGATCCTCATCGCGATCACGCTGTTGGCGTCCCTGGCTTGGACATTCGGCGTCACCTATCTGGTGGTCGGCCAGCTCAACACGATTACGGGGTTCCTCTTCGTGGTCCTGTTCGGGCTCGGGATCGACTATGGGATCCATGCGTTCGCCCGGTATCGAGAAAGCCGACAGGCAGGGCTAGACCGCGCCGAAGGTCTTCACAACATGACTTGCGAGACGGGTGCCGCCCTGGCGACAACCACCTTCACGACGGCAGCGGCGTTCTTCTCCCTCCTCCTCATGGACTTCAAGGGCTTCTCGGAACTCGGCGCCATCACTGGAATCGGACTCCTCTTCGCTCTGGCCGCCACGATATTCCTGCTGCCGGCCCTCATCATCATCGCGGAGAATTTCGGCCTGCTCAGGATCGCCCAGGTGGCCGGGAAGACGCTCACGTTCGAGCCGCGCCCCTACCGCCCCGCACGCAGGTTGCTGATAGGGGGAGCCGTGGTGACCGCCTTCGCGGTGTTCGGCCTCTCACAGATCAGCTTCGAGTACGACTTTACCGAGCTGCGCATCATCACGCCGGAACGGCAGACGGTGGGCGAGCTGACCCGCGGGGTCTTTTCGCTCTCCGATTCACCCGCACTCGTCCTGGCGACCTCTCCCGAAGAGGCGGCGGCCGTGCAGGCTGAGGTTGAGCGCATCATGCAGGTGGACACGCTGACCCCCACCGTGGAAAAAGTCAGCTCGGTGTATTCGCTGGTGCCTCAGGATCAGCGACCCCGCCTGGAACGCATACGAGCGATCCGTGACCTCATCGAAGAAGAGGACGCGCGCGACCTCCTTTCCGGCGAAAACCTGGTTCGGTTGGACAGGCTGGAGGGCTACCTCAGCGTGGATGCGCCGATCACGTTCGAGGATGTGCCACCAAATGAAATCAGGCGGTTTCGGAATCGCGCGGGCGAGGTGGGCAGCTTCGTGTTCATCTATCCGAGCGTGCCCCTTCGCGACGGACGCAACAGCATCCGCTTCTCGGAGGACATCGGCACCATCACGCTCCCGTCGGGGAAGGAGCTGCGCGCCGCCAGCCCTAACCTGATCATCGCCGACCTGTTACGCATGGCCATTCGCGAGGGAAAACTGGCCGTCGCCCTGTCTTTCCTGGTCGTCTTCTTCATCATCCTGCTGGATGTGCGCAGCCTGAAAAGCACGCTCCTGGTGATGAGCCCACTCGTGCTCGGACTCACTTGGATGGGCGGCGTGATGTTCTTGCTGGGGATGAAGCTCAACCTGTTCAACATGGTGGTCTTGCCCAGTGTCGTGGGGATCGGCGTCGATACCGGGGTCCACCTTCACCACAGGTATCGGGCGGAGGGACCGGGATCGCTTTACCTGGTCCTCAAGCGCACGGGGCCGGCCGTTGCGGTCGCGACGATCACGACAATCGTGGGCTACACCGGACTGCTGTTGGCGACTCATCCTGGGCTCACTTCGATCGGCAAACTCGCAATCGTGGGTCTGTCGGCTACGCTCGCGAGCGCACTCGTGATTCTGCCGGCCCTGATGCAGGTCACCGAGAAGGTGAATGTGGTTCCGGACGAAACATGAACGACACTCCCGAGACGGTCTCGCAGGCCCTGATCCTGGCTGCGGGCATGGGCTCACGCCTGAAGAGTCGTATCCCCAAACCGTTGACGCGCCTGCTGGGCGTTTCGCTGTTGGCACGCACGCTGTTTTCGCTCCAGAAGGCCGGCGTGACCGACGCCTATGTCGTGGTCGGATACGAAGCAGAGAAAGTCCGCGCCGGAATCGACAAGATCACGCGGTTCGGCCTTACGGTGCACTGGATTCACAATCCTCATTGGAAAGAGCCCAACGGCGTGTCCGTGCTCGCCGGAGAGGCCGCGCTCGACGGCCCGTTCTTCCTGACCATGGCCGATCACCTCTTCCATTCCGATGTCGTCACGTCGCTGGCGATTAGCGGGGCGCACGGAGGCATCAACCTCGCGGTGGACCTTGCCGTCGATTCGGTGCTCGACCTGGACGATGCCACCAAGGTTCGTGTGTCTGAAGGCCGGATCGCGGCCATCGGCAAGACCCTGTCCGACTACAACGCGATCGACACGGGGATATTCCTCGCCTCGCCAGCGCTCTTCGGCGCGATTCGCGAGGCCCGTGCTGAAGGGAACGCCAGCCTTTCGGCGGGCGTCCAGAAGCTGGCTGCCGAGGGGCTTGCCCGGGTGACTGACATCGGGGACCACATGTGGCAGGATGTGGATACGCCCCGGGATCTCGTCGAAGCCGAGCGCAAGTTGATGGATGGTGTCCGCAAGGCATCCGACGGTCCCATCTCACGGTACATCAATCGCCCGATTTCGATGGCGCTCAGCCGCGTCGTGGTGAACACACCGGTTACGCCCAACCAGATCAGCGTCTCGACCCTGGTGATCAGCCTGGTCTCGGCCGGCTTCGCGGTACAAGGCGGTTATGTGGGATTCCTGATCGCCGGGCTTCTCTTTCAGATCGCCTCGATCGTAGACGGCACGGATGGCGAAGTCGCGAAGTTGACGTTCCAGTCGAGCCAAAGGGGAGAGTGGATCGACACCGTCTGCGACAACGTCTCCTATCTGGCCTTTCTGTCGGGCTTGATCGTGGGTGTCTACCGCTCACCGTTGCCCGATCTGTACTATCAGGCCGGCATCGTCGGGTTCGTCGCGGGGGCCGCCAGCATCCTCAACCTTACGTTGTCCGTGAGGCGTGAGCAGCGCTCCGGAAGTTTCCTGTCCGTCCGCTACGGATACCAGGACGGAACGGGCCTCGGCAGCCGCGTGATGCGGGTGGTTCACTTCATGGGCAAACGCGATTTCTTCGCCTTCCTCGCACTGACCTTGGCGGTGGTCGGACAGTTGCCGTTGGCGCTTCCACTGTTCGGAGTGGGTGCGACGCTCCTCCTGTTTCCCGCGACCCTGAAGGTCAACCTCTCGTCTTGGGCGCGGGCGCGGGGGACGGGCACATGGGCGGCCAAGGCGCCTCCGCTCTAATGAGCGCGGACTCCGACCCGAGCGTGCGCGCCGGACGTACTTCCGAAGAAAGGGACACCGAGGATCTCGCTCGCGGGGCTGGTGTGAACTACCTCGGCTCGGTCGCCCGCATCGCGCCTCGGGCCATCTTTCTGGTGCTCGCGGGCCGTCTCTACGGCGGAGAGGGCTTCGGAGAGTACACGTTCGGAATCACGGTGGCCGAGACGGCTGCCGCCCTCGCCCTGTTCGGGATGAAGCGTTCACTTTTCCGCTTCATGAGCGAGGCGGTGGCGCGCGGCGAGACGGTGCATCGATCCATCGCCAACGGCGTGGCGCTCGCGGTGACGGCGGGCGCCGTTCTCACACTCCTGGTCGCGGTGACGGCCGGGCCTCTTACCGGGGTGTTCGGTCTCCCTGGCGCGACCCGTCCGCTGCTCGTGCTGACTCTGGCGATCCCCATGATCGTCCTGTCGGACATCCTGTTGGTCTCGATCCGCTTCACACGGCAGATGCGCTTCGAGGTCTACGCACGGAGCCTCGTCGAGCCGATCACCCTCACGCTCGCACTGATCGTGGTGCACTGGGCCGGTGTACGCGAGTTGGGACTGGCGGTCGCTTACGTCGTGTCGCTGTTCGCGGCAGTCGTGACCACGGTGTTCTTCTTCGTCCGGGTGTTTCCCATCTGGGAGTGTCTCCGAGTGCCGCTTCGCTGGCACGAGATCCGAAGCCTCGCGTCGTTCAGCGGCCCCACGGCCGGATACGAGCTCTTCCTCATGCTCGCCGACAAGGTGGACATCTTCATCGTCTCGTACTTCGCACCGGCTTCGACGGTCGGCATTTACGGAATGGCCCGCCAGTTCTCGACCGTCACCAAGAAGATTCGAGGAGGCTTCGACCGTATCCTCCCCCCGATTTTCTCCGAGAGCATTGCCGCCAACGATCTACGGCGGGCCAACCAGCAACTCGCCATGGTGGCCCGTTGGATCATGACGGCCGAATTGCTCGTCGTGCTGGTGTTCTTCTTCTTCGGTGCGTTTATTCTGGGCCTCGTGGATAGCGATTTCGTGACCGGCGCCAACGTCCTGGTGCTGCTCATGCTCGGGGACGCGTTCAACGGGAGCCTCGGGGTGAGCGAGTTGCCGTTCGTATACCTGCGCCCCACCGCCAACATCTTTTTCGGCACGGCCATGCTGGCCATCGGGTTGGTGAGCGGCGTCCTGTTGTTTCAGGCCTACGGTCTGGAGGGAGCGGCGTTGGCGGTGCTGATCACCGTGGTCGTGGTCAATGTTTCCCGCATCACGGCAAGCCGCTGGATGTTCGGACTGAGTGTGGTCGAGCCCAACCTCCTGAAACCCATGGCCGCCGGGGCGTCGGCCCTGGCCATCGTCTGGACCTTGCAGTCGCTCGTGGGCGGCCTGCCCTTCGTCGCCTCCCTGCTGGGTCTCCCCCTACTGTTCGGAGCGTTCTTCGGGGTGCTCTGGCTGCTCAAACTCGAGCGGGAGGACCAAGCTCAACTCAGCCGGATTCTCACACGCTTTCAGTAGCGCCACCGGACTCCCGCATGGCCCAGGCCAACATCTTCATTCAGGGTTTCACCGAGCGTCA
>JADFRS010000092.1:0-9601 GCA_022561145.1 Gemmatimonadota bacterium | reverse complement strand
CGAGCCACGTACACACCGAGCGTTCCCAAGGCCCACCACAGGCAAAGCGTGAAGGCCGCACCGACCCGATCGACGAGGAACCCAGCAAGCAGGAACATCACATAGATGTTACGACGCCCCGCCACGAGCCGCACAGCACGGTCGAACGCCCGGTGATCGTGGATCTGACGGCCCGTGATCAGCTTGTAGACCCCCGAGATCCCCCGCGTGGAGACCATGACCGCGATGAGCGCCAACGCCGCGCCGAACGGTCCAGACCTCACGACCCCACCAGAAAGCCCCCAACCCAACGCCGCGTACCATGAGAACTCGAAGGAGACGTCGAGCGTGTGGTCCAGCGCATTCCCGAAGGGGCTGGTCTGGAGCTTGATCCGAGCCAGCTTGCCATCCACGCCGTCCAACACGTTGGTGACCAGCGCAAGCATGAGGCCGAGGCCGTACGACCCGGTCGCGAACAGGTAGGTGGTCGTGAACCCCGTGACGGCCGTGAGGTAGGTGACGTGGTTCGGCGTGACCGGGGTACCGGACAGGAGCCGGGCCAAGAAGTTCTCCGCCGGGGGGTGGAGGTATCGGGCGGGAAGGTCGAGCACACCCTTTTGGGCCGAGTCCATGATCATGTCGGCCGCTCGTGCGCGATCGCCGCTGGACCGAGCGGAGACCCAATAGGGCCTCAAGGTCCGTCGCAAATCAGGCAGGTAGGCGTCGAGCTCCTCCACGAGGATCCGCAGCTCGGCCGCGCCCTGAAACCCGTCTTGGGGGTCGGATCCGCCTACGATTCGAAGGCCCACGGCAAGGACCTCACCGGAATCTTGGTCACGGCTTTGTTCGGCTCGGTCGCCCACCCAAGCGGGTCCAGCCACACTGAACACCGCTCGGTAAAGCCTCGGATCCAACACGCTGTCGGCTGCGACCAATACCACGGCATCGTCATCCTCGGACGGGTCGGACTGCCCTTCCGAGCCGGGACGCACGAATACCAGGTCGCACCCGTCGGGAAGTACCGGAGGAGCCTGCTGCCGGCACTGTTCCTCGAGCGCAGCGCCGTCAGCGGAAGCGGGAAGCGGAACGATGATCCTGCGCACGCCAAGGCCGCCGAGATGTTTGAGATGCCGCTGAAACGGCGAGCGTCCGAGAATCGGGATTAGTGCACCCGCCATGGGAAGGTCCGAGGCCATCCTCTCAACCCCTAGCAACACGGCGGTCTTGGGGGGGGGAACCACCAGGCTAGACTCCCCCACAGTCTTCACAGATCGTGTTCAAGCTCGCTCCTTGCGCGTGGCATGCTGACACGCCCGGATGTCCGGCGCCAGAGGAGATATGGGCGGACGTCGGACCGGGCAGACGCCTATGATAGCGAAATCGGTGCGGATGTGGCGCTCACGTCGTGGGCGGCTTGGGGGATGGGATGGTGGTGCTCCGGCATGTCTGCAGCGTGCCGAGGCTTTTTCTGGTGCACTGCGGCACGGACGCCGCAAATGCCGTCACCAGATGGTAGTGGGTCAGTTTGAATTAAATAAGATCTGGAGGCAGAAGATCCTCGATCTTCCACACCCGATCCGTCAGTCCAGCAGCCTTGGCCGGAGTCGTCTTGATCCCGCCCGCCTCCCTGGTCAGCGTCATGTGCGGCTTACAGAAATTATGGTACATGAAGTGGAGCGCCACTGCGTACTCGTGACGCTCGACTTTTTTCGAGAACGCATTGGTGAGCCGGGTGAACCGGCGAGAGTGCATCCGCAGCGTCAAGTTGCTCCGCTCGACATGTGACGTGCATGTGTCTTCCGGGTTCGGGTTGCCCATCACGCGCCTCTTATCGGCTCCCAGGCACACGGGCGGGCTGTAGCGCCTCTGGCCCTCGGAAGACCGGCCATAGATTTTGATCATCATGGCGTAGTCCACCTTGCCCCACCCGAACGCACGCTCGACAGCCCGGAGATAGACGCCGTGACCATCGGTCGATAGGTGCACGCGGTTCACCAGGCGGTCGGCTAGATCCTGCATGAACGGCAAGCCGGTCTCGACGGTCCGGCAGCCGACGCGGTAGGCGATCATCAGCTTTGAGTCCTGGCACAGCGCCGTCCACGTCCACACGTCCCCACGGGCCCTGGCGCTTCTTATCCTTCGGTACCTGACTTTCCTTGCAGCCTACGAACGACCAAATCTCGTCACACTGCACGCGCTCTGACTCCACACCCCTGACGAGGTTGTCGTGCTGCTCTAGGCAGTACCCTCCAACGTGTCGGAGCAACCGAGAGACGGTGTTCTTGGACGTGCCTGTCAGGCGGGCAGTGGCCCGGATCGAGTTGCCCTCGACCAGCGCCCGGAGGATCATCGCCCGCTTTTCGTCGCTCAGTTTGTTCATTCTGGCTTCCTTGTTGGCTTTCTTCCTACACTTAATATATGCTTGAGCGGTCAAGAAGGCAATGCTTGACGCACTAAGCATCGCGCATTATGCTTAGATCGACAAGCATGCCACATTTAGGAGGTAGGTTGGATGGACGACGACAGGGAGCAGAGGCGCGAAGCGGGTAAGAAGGGTGGCAAGGCGAGAGCGAAGAAACTCACGCCTGCCCAGCGAAGGGATATCGCGGTCAAGGCAGCGGAGGCCCGGTGGGGCACCGAGCTTCCTAGGGCAACGCACGAAGGCGTCCTAGCGATCGGGGAGATCAAGATCCCGTGCGCTGTGCTAGAAGACGGGACACGGATGCTCACTCAGAGCGGATTCATGCGGGCCCTAGGACGGGCCAGGCAGGCGAAGGGAAGGCAGTACTACGACGCTGACGTCAACATGCCGGCGTTCTTGACCGCCAAGAACCTTAAGCCGTTTATTTCCAAGGACTTGGAGGTGACGTCAAGCCAGGTTGAATTTCGAACCATCAAGGGAAACCGAGCGTTTGGCTATCCCGCCGATATCCTTCCAAAGGTCTGCGATGTCTTCCTCGACGCCGAGACAAGTGGCGCCCTAGCCCGCAACCAACTCCACATCGCCAAACAGGCCCTCATACTAATTCGGGGCTTGGCACATGTAGGAATCGCGGCGTTGGTGGACGAAGCGACCGGCTATCAAGAAATCCGTGATCGGCTGGCACTTCAGGAGATCCTCGACGAATTCCTGAAGAAAGAATTCGCGGCTTGGGCCAAGCGTTTTCCTGACGAGTTCTACCAGCAAATCTTCCGACTTCGCGGGTGGCGATGGAAGGGTATGAATGTGAACAGGCCACAGGTAGTGGCCCACTGGACGAACGACCTCGTTTACGCTCGCCTCGCGCCAGGGATTCTCAGGGAACTCAAGAAGCGAAACCCGAAGACGGAAATAGGAAGGCGTCGATCCGCACACCACCAATGGCTAACCGAGGACATCGGACACCCTGCCCTCGCACAACATCTGCACGCAGTAATTGGACTAATGCGTGCGGCAGACGATTGGAGTCAGTTCAAGGGGTTGATCGACAAGGCGTTTGCCAGACGGGAAGACCACGCAACCCTTCCGCTCTTCAAGAGCCTTTCTGACGACGACCCCAACGAGCCCTAGCCGCCTTACTGGCGATCTCGGAACGCTGTTCCGGGGTCAGGGACTTCGCCCTAGCCTTACCGCCCTTGAGGCCACCGAGACGGCCCAGAGCAACCGCAGCGGGGTTCTTCTTGGGTGGTGCCTCGGGTTCGTCTTCGGCGGTGGCTCGCTGGACGACATTGAACGCCGTGACGTTGGGATCGTCGTCTTCGATAGGTCGCTTCTTGCTTGAGCGCTTTGGCATACATGGAATCTAACCACTCAACATCTGAGGGTCCACGGCCGCTACTCCTACAGCCCGGCGATGAGCCTGTAGTGTTGGCAACACTCCCTGACGATCTTGGAGAATTGCCCGACGGAATAATGGGCACCGTGAAGATCTCCTACATCACGTACAGGCACATCATTTCGCGGCGCGCGGAATGCGCAGAATGGCACGTTGAACTGGTGATGCACCGTATGGCGGGAGTGATCGCCGCCCCAACCCATATCGGGCGCCTGGGTACGACACCCAACAAGATTGAGCTATACAAACTCGCGGACGGAGATCCTTGCGGCGTATGCGTCAGCCTCAAGTGCCTTCACGGCGAGACGTGGGTGAATACAGCTTTTCCCCTCGGGGGACGATCCTTGCAGAAACACCTACGCACCGGTAAACTTGGCACAGTGGAACAACAGCAAGGTTCGTTGTTTAACAATTTGTGAGTGGCACCCGAGGGCGGAAAGGTTACCGCCGCGCCTTGTGCGGGAGAGCTTGTCCCTGCGCACGGTCAAAAGAGATGATGGGTGTGACCGACCATCCGGGTGCCACACTCTTTTAAACGGAGCATGATACACCACTCATGCGACCGAGTCGCAGGAGATAGACTGCGGCGGGACCCGGAAGGGGAAGACCCCGGAAGGGCACGGCGATCGACGTGGGCCCGACCCTAGACGATGGGTCGGGTTTCTTTTTTCCCCGCCCCACTCTCCCCTTGTCAACCATGTCTGAATTCAAACTGACCCACTGCCCACCAGATCTTCGAGGCAGGAGTCATGAAACGCGCGCACGCGACTTGCCAACCATAGCCGCCCCTGGGTCTATTCCCGACTGGCCGGTACGCAGCGGCCTTCTTCTCCAGCGGAAGCGGGATTCATGAAGGGATTTCTCAAGTTCATCGGAATGTCTGTGGGTGGCTGGCTGGGCTGGTGGCTCGGGGCTCAGATCTCGCTCTATACCGCGTTCATGGTCAGCATGGTCGGAACCGGCGTCGGGTTGTACTACACCCACCGCGCGGTGAAGCGCCTTCTGCCCTGAGAATCGAGCCATCCATGGAATCTCTTCTGAAAGACATCCGCTACGCGCTTCGCAACCTCTGGAAGCGTCCGGGCTTCACCGCGGTGGCCGTCGTCACTATCGGGCTCGGGGTGGGGTCGGTCACGGCTCTCTTCAGCGTGGTGAACGCAGTAGTGCTCTCGCCATTTCCATACGACGCTCCGGAAGAATTGGTGAGGGTGTGGTCGTCCAACGCCGAGCGCGGGATCGATCGGGGATTCATGTCTCCACCCGACATTGCCGATTTTCAGGAGATGAACCGGACGCTCACCGGACTCGCGGCGTACTCCGAAGCGGAACTCGCTCTGGTCGATCGTGACGGCGCCGCCGTGAAGGCCACGGGCACCTGGGCCGGCGACAACCTGTTCACCGTACTCGGCGTTGGACCGCTTTTCGGTCGGGGTCTCCGCCCCGAAGACGGCGGAGCGGGAGCGCCACGAGTCATCGTCCTCGGGCACGATTTCTGGCAGACACGCTTCGGCGGAAGTCCGGACGTCCTGGGGCAGTCCTTGACGGTGGAGGAAGACGAATACGCGATCGTAGGTGTCATGCGTCCCGGCTTCGATTTTCCGGGAAGTTCGCACTTCTGGGTGAATCGGCATCTCCTGGCATATCCCGGGCGCTACGCACGATGGATGGACGTAGTTGCGCGGATGAGGTCCGACGCAGACGTGGAGGCGGTACGCGCGGATCTGTCCGGAGTAGCGGGTCGGCTGGAGCAAGAATACCCGCAGATCAACCGAGCGTACGGCGTGGCCGTGGTCCCGCTTCACGACGCGGTTATCGGAGAGACCGGTACGACCCTCGTCGTCCTCTTCGGCGCCACCGGCCTCTTGCTCCTCATCGCCTGCGTGAACGTCGTCAATCTGCTCCTTTCACGCATGGCCGAGCGCGGGCAGGAAATCGCACTCCGAACCGCTCTTGGTGCCGGTCGGGGGCGCCTCGGTCGCCAGCTCATGACGGAGAGCCTGGTCTTGGCCGGCATGGGCGCCATCCTAGGCCTCGGCTTCGCCGGGTTGGGAATCGACCTCCTGGTGCGGTTCGGACCCGAGAATCTGCCCAGGTTGGACGAAGTCGGCCTCGATCGCAGCGTACTGTTGTTCTCTCTGGCCGTGACCTCCGTTACGGGGCTCCTCTTCGGACTGGCTCCTCTTCTCCGGATTAGCCGCGCCGGCTTGCAGGCCACGCTCCAGGAGGGTTCGAAGGGATCGACGGCGGGCGGAGGTCGAGAGCGGATTCGAGGCCTGCTCGTGATCGCCGAGGTAGCCCTTGCTGTCATCCTCGTGGTGGGAGCCGGGCTGCTGAGTCGGAGTTTTTCCCGGCTCCTCTCTGCCGAGTCCGGCTTCAATGCCCAGAATGTTCTGACTCTCCAGCTGGATCTTCCAAGTGGGGGATATCAGGATCTCGAGCGTGTCGCCGACTACTTCGGCGCTCTGACCGCTCGAATGGAGGGTCTTCCCGGAGTCGTGTCGGTCGCGGCCACGGCCGCCCTCCCATTCGACCGGGAGATTCCCTTCCTGGGCAACTTCATCGTGCGGGACCGGGACGCACCCATGCGTGGCGAGGAGCCTCGCGCACACTATCGACAGGTCACGCCCGGCTTCTTTGCGACAATGGGGATCGACCTGGTGAGCGGCCGGGACTTCGACACGCGGGACGATCGCACGGCGCCGGGAGTGGCGATCGTCAACCAGAGCCTGGTGACGGCCTATTTCCCGAACGAGGATCCGATCGGGAAGGTCATCGAAGGACTTCCTCCTCACATCGCCCTCGGAGGCTTCCTGGTCGAGTCGTTCGAAATAGTCGGGGTAGCGCAGGACGTGAAGTACTCCGGACTCGCGGAGCCCTCTCAACCCTCCCTGTATCTTCCGATCGCGCAGGCACCGTTCCGGCGCATGTACCTCACACTGCGCACCCGCCAGGATCCGGATATCCTGATGGGCACCGTGCGTTCGGCGGTCGCCGCCGTGGACGTGACGGTCCCGGTCTCGCGGGTCTCCACGGCCGAGCGGATTCTGTCTGCCTCGGTGGCTCGGGAGCGCTTCAGCATGTTGCTGCTAGCGATTTTCGCGGCGGTTGCGCTCGCCCTGGCGGTGGTGGGTGTCTACGGGGTGATCTCCTACGGCGTCTCACAGAGAACCACCGAATTAGGCATTCGCATGGCGATCGGCGCCGAGCCCGCCGACGTGCTCCGCATGATCTTGGCCGACGGGGCACGGCTCACGCTGGTAGGCGTGGGCGTCGGCCTGGTCGGCGCATGGGGACTGAGCCGCTTCATGGCGAGTCAACTGTACGGGATCAGTACCACGGATCCGGCGACCTTCGTGGTGGCCGCCGTGGTGCTCTCCGGGGTTGCCCTGGCGGCCGCGTACCTCCCGGCTCTCAGGGCCGCCCGCATGGACCCGGTCAGGTCGCTCCAGGCGGAAGGGCGCTAGCCGGGTCCGGTCCCGCTTCGCGGTGCTGCTCTACGAACTCCTCAGTTCCTTCCGGGAGCAGCAGGTTGTCCGAGATCGCCGCGATCTCCTCGGCCTCCTCCCATGCGCGCTCGAGTCTCCAGAGCTCGCCCTCCAGCGCACGCCGCTCCTGCTCTTCGTGCAGCGCCATTTCGAGCGCGAGCTTGGTCGGCTTGGGCATCTTGTTGATGTAGCCGGGGATGCCCTTCTTGTCGCGGAAGCGGTCTCCATCGACCAAGTCTTGGAGGAAAGCGTTCGGGTGCCCGAGTGCCTCGATCTCGACCACCGCCTCCTGAACCGTCCTGGGCTTGCCTCCCATCTTGTTCATCTTGGGCAGGATCGCGCCGACGATGCGACGGGCCTCGTCCCCCTCGAACCATTCCTTTTTCTTCTTCTGTCGGACCTCGACCTTGAAGCCCAACTCGTCGTCGGACGCGCGCACCCGGGTGCCGAGCAAGTCCATGCGCTTGAGTTTGATCAGCCGGCCGTCGGGGCGCCGATGCTTCACCAGGGTGCGGCCATTCGCCCACAAATTCCAAAAATTTCCGGCTTGGCTCAGAGCCACGCCCGATAGCAGCCCGGTCGCGATCCCCCCAATGACGATCCCACCGATGGCTGCCGAAGCGGCCACTCCGTACATGATCTGGCGCTTTCTTCGGCGTCCGAACTGGTCGCCATAGCGCCACGCGGCGAATTCCGGGCGCATCGGCTCCCCGATCCGGACCAGCACGAGACCCTCGGGATGCTTGGCGAGTCCGACATTCTCGGTCGAGACACGAAGGCGCGTCTCGCGAAAGATCTTCTCGCACATCTCGACGGCCTCCCACCGCTCCTCAAGCGGCGTGAGGTTCCATCGTTCGCACTTCCGGCACACGACCCAAAGGCGGCCGCGCGCAGCGTCGAAGGCCAGTCGGCGCCCCACCGGGAAGGTCTCGATCACCTCGTTCGTGCCGAGCGGTTTATTGCAGAACATGCACGTCTTGTACATGGATGGTCCGGGTCTCGGGTCGTTCAGTCTCTCGTTCCTATGATACGGTAAACCCCGCCGGGGCCTTCACAGCTCCTTTGAACGAATCACGATCAGCTTGCTGATCTGCATGTCTTCCATCGTATAAGGGATCCCCCCCACTCCGATGCCCGACTCCCGCAGGCCGGCGAACGGCATCCAATCCACGCGGAACGCCGGGTGATCGTTGACCATCACCGCAGAGGCGTCGAGCCGACGCGAAGCCCGTAGCGCAGTATCCAGATCGCTTGTGAATACCGAGGCCTGGAAGGCGTAGGGTAGTGAGTTCGATCGGGCGAGCGCGTCATCGATATCGTCGTACGGGTACACGCAGACGACCGGGCCGAAGATTTCGGATGTCGAGACTCGAGCGTCGCCGGGCGGATCGTACAGCACTGTTGGAGCGTAGCACGTCTCGGAAAGGCTTTCTCCGCCGGCGAGCAACTCGCCACCCTGATCGACTCCTTCCCTCACCCACTCTCCTACGCGCTCCACTTCGGCTGGACGGATGAGGGGCCCTACTTCGGTGTCCGGGAGGGTCGGATCGCCGACGCTGAGAGCCGCCGCCACGGAAGCTCGTTGCAGGGCGGCATCCACCTGCAGCCCTGTGGAGAGCGCGGCGACGAAGTAGCCCACGAACGTGTCGCCGGCTGCCGTCGTATCGACGACGTCCGTCGGCGCGGCAGCGACGCGAAGCTGGTGGCCATCGCGGCTTCTGAAGTGGACTCCCCCAGCTCCGAGGGTGAGCACGAGGTCGGCATTCGGCAGCAGTTCTGAGAGCCTCTCAAGCTGCTCCGGTGCGGGGTCGGCCCCAGCCGTGTGCCGCATGGGAGTCTTGGCCATGCCGGCGGCCAGTTCGGCGGCCTCCGTCTCGTTGACGATCACGGTATCCACGTGGTCCAGCGGGTACGAGAGCACCTCAGGCGTAAAAGGGGCCGGGTTCAAGATGGTGCGCATACCTTCCCTGAAAGCCTCGTCAATCAGATACGATATCTCACTTATTTCATTCTGCAACAACAAGATATCGCCTCTCTGAAAGTGCGGCAGAACGTCGTCGATCCGCTCCTTCGAGATGAGACGGTTGCAGCCCCCGTGCAGCACGATGGAGTTCTGGCCGGCCGCATCGACCTGAATGACGGCCTGCCCCGTCGCGGCCTCGTCGAGGCAACCTGTATGACGCATGTCGACCCCGCAGCTCTTCAGCTTGTCGATGAGCCAGCGGCCGTCGGCACCCACCAGGCCCGCGTGTGAAACAGGCGCTCCGGCGCGTCCAAGGACGGCCGACTGGTTGGCGCCCTTGCCACCTGCAGAGACCTGGT
>JADFRS010000091.1 GCA_022561145.1 Gemmatimonadota bacterium | reverse complement strand
TTCGGGGATCATCGCCCTGCTCGGGCGACGGTCGAGGTCGCCGCACTGCCCAAGGACGCGGGCGTGGAGATCGACGTCGTCGCATTCATCTCGTCATGACCGAACTCCTCGGGAATCCGTGGGTTCAGCGCGTGGGCTTCGTGGTCGGTGGCCTGGTGCTGGGCATCGTGTTGGAGTTCGTCGTCATCCGGCGGGCACACAAGCTCGCCGAAAGAACCCGCTTCAAGTGGGACGACTTGGTCATCGGCTCGCTCCGTGGCGTGGCGACCACGTGGGCGGGTGCCGGTGGCGTCTACCTCGCGCTCAACGTCGGCACTCCCGACCCGTTGCTACTGAGCACGATGCGAAGCGTGCTCATGGTCCTCGTGATCGGGTCCGTCGTGATCGCCGGGATGCGGGTGGCGGGGGGAGCGGTCGAGATGGTGTCGGGCCGCGCGGGTGGTGCGATCAAGTCGCCGACGCTGGTCGTCAACCTCGCTCGGGTCGCCGTCGGCGTGCTGGGGATCTTCATCATCCTCCAGACCCTCGGGATCAACATCACGGCGGCGATCACCGCACTGGGTATCGGAGGAATCGCGGTCGCGCTCGCGCTCCAGGACACGCTGGGGAACCTCTTCGCCGGGGTGCAGATCATCCTGTCCAAGCAGGTGCGTCCGAGAGACTACGTACGTCTGTCGTCAGGCGAGGAGGGGTGGGTGACCGACGTGAAGAGCCGGAACACGACCATCCAAACGTTCCCGGACGGCAACCTCGTCATCGTGCCCAACTCGGTGCTCGCGTCCTCCATCGTGAAGAACTTCTCGATGCCCAGGACTGCGCTCTGGGTCAGTGTCGAGGTAGGAGTCAGCTACGACAGTGACCTGGAACACGTGGAGACCGTCGCCCTGGATGTGGCCAGGCGCGTATTGAGGGAAGTGGACGGCGGCATGCCGGGAGAAGACCCCATCATCCGTTTCCACACGTTCGCCGACTCGAGCGTGAACTTCGAGGTCCGCATGATGGTGCGTGAATTCGAAAGCCAGGGTCCCATGCGTCACGAGTTCATCAAGCGGTTGCATCGGCGTTTCATCGACGAAGGCATCGAGATCCCGTTCCCGATCCGGACGGTGGTGATGAAGGGTGCGTCCGACACCAACCAAGCCGAATCCTCCACCCCTGTTTCGTGACTCTCCGGATAGGGTAGATTTCCTGTCCCGCTTCGCGTTCACGGGATCGTTCTCGATCCGGGCGGACACTCCTTTTCGTCGCAGTTCGGAGGTCACACGTTGGAAGTCGGTCAGACCGTAGAGCGGGACTCGCTCGCCGCGAGAACAAGGGACGGCACGCGCGAGGGATTCATCATCCCCATCGGAGGAGCCGAGGAGAAGATCGGCGATACCCGCATCCTCTCGCGCTTCGTTGATCTATGCGGGGGCGGCGACGCGCGTATCGCGATCATCCCCACCGCCTCCCAGCTCGACGATACAGGCTCAAAATACGAGGAGGTCTTCCGCCGCATCGGCGTGAAGTCGGCTCGGGCCCTGCCGTTCAAGATCAGGGAAGATTGCGAGCGCGAAGACTGGCTCGAGGAGCTCGAGCAGGCCGACGGCATCTTCATGACCGGCGGCAACCAGTTACGGCTGTCCACGATCCTTGGCGGCACCCCCGTGGCACGGGCGATTCGCGACGCCAGTGCGAGCGGAGTGCACGTGGCCGGCACCTCGGCCGGAGCCGGATTCATGTCCGAACACATGATCGCGTTTGGGGGAGAGGGCCTTCTCCCCCGCGCCGGGCTGGTCAGCATGGCGCCCGGGCTCGGCCTGACGAACCGGGTCGTCGTGGACCACCACTTTGTGCAGCGCGCGCGCCTGGGCAGGTTGATGACCGCGCTCAGCTTCAATCCTTTCGCGGTCGGGCTTGGGCTCGCCGAGGACACGGCCGCGTTCATCGGACCCGACGACGTGCTGACCGTCGTGGGTTCGGGATCGGTCACGCTGGTAGACCCCGCCGACATCGAGTATTCCAATCTCGACTCACGCGCGGACGGCGAGCCCGTTTGTCTGGTGAACGTACGCGTGCACTTTCTCGTGGACGGATGGTCGTTCGACCTGAACACTCGGAAAGCTTCACACAAGCACGTGATGCCCGCGTAAAACGCATGGAACACATGCCATGAGATTCGTCGAACGGTCCGTGTACGTCGGACCCAGCCTCTATGCATCATTCCCGGTCATCCGATTCCGTGTCGATCTCGGGCCATTGGAAGAGTGGCCGTCCGTGCGTCTCGGAAAGGACTTTACGGACCGCCTCGTCGAGACGCTGCCCGGATTGAAGGAGCACGGCTGCTCGTACGGCGTCCCGGGGGGCTTCATCCGCCGCCTCGAAGAGGATGAGGGCACCTGGCTGGGCCACATCCTGGAGCACGTGGCCATCGAGCTTCAAAACGAGGCCGGCGAGGATGTCACGTTCGGCAAGACGCGCGGCACGGGCACGCATGGCGAGTACGACGTGGTCTTCGAGTACCACGACGATAAGGTGGGCCTCGCCGCCGGTCGTCTCGCGCGCACCCTACTACTTTCGCTGCTGCCAGAGGCGGCGCTCGAGGGAGTGGACGGGGTTCCGGAAGAGTTCGACTGGGAGTCTGAACGCGATTCGTTCATCCGGTTTGTGCAGCGCAACGCCTTCGGCCCGAGTACGGCTGCGCTGGTGAAGGCCGCCGTGGAGCGGGACGTGCCGTGGCTCCGCCTCAACGATTACTCGATGGTGCAGTTCGGGCACGGCTGCTGGCAGGAGCGTATCCAGGCCACCGTGACCTCGAAGACGCCGCACATCGCGGTGGAGATCGCGTCGGACAAGGAAGAGACCAACCGCATTCTGGCCGATCTGGGCCTGCCGGTGCCCGAGCAGCACCTGGTGTATGGAACGGAAGACGCGGTACGGGCCGCCGAGAGGGTGGGTTATCCGGTCGTCGTGAAGCCCTTCAACGCGAATCACGGACGAGGCGTGTCGCTGGACCTGCAGGATGCCGAGCATGTCGAGCTCGCGTTCCGAAAGGCGCAGGAACACTCGCGCGGAGTGCTCGTCGAGAAATTCGCCACGGGGTTCGATCACCGCATCCTCGTAGTCGACGGCGAGGTGATCGCTGTGTCCAAGCGGGTACCGGGCCACGTCGTGGGCGACGGCGCATCCACAATCGAGCGGCTCGTCGAGAAGGTGAACGAGGATCCCAGGCGCGGCATCGGCCACGAGAAGGTGCTGACCCGCATCGAGTTGGACTACCAGGCGACGCGCCTGCTCGAACTCAAGGACTACACCTCGGAGACGGTGCCCGCCGAGGGCGAGGTGGTCTATCTGCGTTCCACGGGCAACCTGTCCACGGGCGGTACCTCAGTCGACCTGACCGACGTCATTCACCCCGACAATGCCGGCATGGCACGGCGGTCGGCGAAGGCGATCGGCCTGGACGTCGCAGGCGTCGACTTCATCACCGAGGACATCACGAAATCGTACAAGGACGCCGGCGGCATCATCTGCGAGGTCAATGCCGCGCCCGGATTCCGCATGCACACCAACCCATCCGAGGGCACCCCCCGAGACGTGGCCGGGCCAGTCCTCGACATGCTTTTTCCGCCCGGCAAGCCCGCGCGCATCCCGATTCTGGCCGTGACGGGAACGAACGGGAAGACGACCACGTCACGCATGCTCGCCCACATCTACAAGCTCTCCGGCAAACGGGTGGGGCTGGCGACCACCGAGGGTGTCTACATCGACGGCCAGCTCAGCGTGGCCGGTGACATGACCGGTCCGAAGGCCGCTCGCATGATTCTGCGCGATCCCTCCGTCGAGGTCGCGGTCCTCGAGACCGCCCGCGGGGGGCTGTTGCGTTCAGGGATGGGATACCGGCGTTCGGACGTGAGCGCGTGCCTGAACGTGCGCGAGGACCACCTCGGGCTGAAGGGCATCGACACGCTTGAGCAGCTGGCCGAAGTGAAACGCATCGTCATCGAGGCGGCGAAGGACACGGCCGTGCTCAACGCCGACGACCCCCTGTGCCTAAAGATGTCAGGTCACGTGAGCGCCGAGCACATCCTGTATGTGACCACGAACCCGACGCACGACCTGGTGAGGGAACATGTGCGCGCAGGCGGCCGGGCCATCGGCCTCGAGGACGGTATCAACGGGCACATGATCACGCTCTACGACAAGGGTGCGCACATGCCGTTGCTCTGGACGCACCTGATTCCAGCGACGCTCGAGGGGCGAGCTCTGCACAACGTGCAGAATGCGATGTTCGCGGCGGCCATGGCGTACTGCGGGGGCGTCAAACTCGAGGACATCCGCCACGGCCTGAAGACCTTCGACACCACGTTCTTTCAAGCGCCCGGGCGCATGAACGTGTTCGATGGACACCCGTTCCGGGTCATTCTCGACTACGCGCACAACGCGCACGCCGTCGAGGCCATGTGCAGCGTGGTAGATCAGCTGCCGGTGCCGGGGCGCCGGATCGTCGTGCTCGCGGCCCCCGGCGACCGCCGGGACGAGGACATCGAGCAGCTCGCGAAGACCGCCGCGGGCCACTTCGACCACTACATCTGCCGGCGCGACGATACACTGCGGGGCCGCGGAGACTCCGAAGTGCCTGAGATGCTCAGGGATGCGCTCCTCGGCGAGGGTGTCCCGGAGGACGACATTCAGATGATTCCCTCCGAGGCGGAGGCCGTGAGTGCCGCGTTGCGGATGGGGCAGTCGGACGACTTGATCCTGATGTTTGGGGACGCCCTCACCCGAACGTGGAACCAGATCACTCAGTTTCGACCCGACTCCGACGAGTCCGTTGTGGAGTTGCCTCTCGACGAGGTCGTGGCGATCGAGCTACCGGACCTTCCCAGCGACGAGGTGAAGTTGGGCGCCAAGATCATGCGCGACGAGCGCGGCGTCTTCCTGGCCCCCGAACTCGAAGACTAGCCCAACGAAGACGTGGCCCGAATCGAACTGCAGGACTCGCGACGGCTGACCGGCCCGAATCTCGTGGCCGATGGCCCAGGTGCTGTCATCGACGGGACCCTTGAGGGAGTCGAACCCATACGTTTTCGGGACCTGTGGCGGGCTCGAATTCGCGAGGCGCTGGACGCGGTTGGGTGGGCCGGCGAGGCGTCGACCGACCGCATCTACCGTGGTGGGGTCACGGTCTTCCACTCCGCGCCCGTGGATTCGCTCTACGCAGCGACCGAGGTGAACGAATGGGCGTGGGTGGCGGCCGCCGCCGATGTCGGCGCCGGTAGCGATCCTGAACCCATCGGGCGGGCCCGCGACCGGCTGCGGGCACTCATCGATGAGGAATCGAACCCGCGTCTGATCGCCCTCCAGGCAGCTGCGGTCGAACACGGCGTGACCTTCTTGACGGACGACGACGACGCCTCGGTGGGGACCGGCACGGGTGCGCTCACCTGGTCAATCGACGCCCTTCCCGATGCGGCGGACGTCCCATGGGACGACGTGCATGACGTTCCACGGGTCCTCGTCACCGGCACGAACGGGAAGACCACCACGGTCCGCATGATCGACGCGATCGGTAGGCTGGCCGGCCGACACACCGGTTTCACCTGCACGGATGGCATCTACGTGGACGGCGACCTGCTGGACGCCGGCGATTGGTCGGGGCCCGGCGGTGCCCGGGCCGTGCTACGCGACGGACGGGTCGAGCTGGCGATTCTAGAAACCGCGCGTGGGGGCATGCTCCGGCGCGGGCTCGCCGTGGACCGGGCACAAGGCGCGCTGGTGACGAATGTGGCCGCCGACCACCTGGGGGAGTGGGGCATCCTCACCGTCGACGACGTGGCGAAGGCGAAGTTGACCGTGGCGAAGGCCGTGCGCCATGGTGCGCCGATGGTGGTGAACGCCGACGACGACGTGCTGGCGGGGGCGGCTCGTGCGCTCGGCAGGCCGCTCACATGGACCGCGGTCGACCAGGCTGCCGCAGTGAGTGCGCAGATGGGTGCAGAGGACGTGGCCTGGGTCGCCCGGGACGGCTGGATCGTGCGTCTCGACGGAGGCACCGCGGTGCCCGTCGTGGAGATCTCGGCCGTGCCCGCGACCTTGGACGGCGCCGCGGTCTACAATGTGTCAAACGCCTTGGGCGCAGCCGCACTGGCCTTCGCGAGCGGCCTTTTCAATGATTCCGCCATCGCGGCCGGCCTCGCAGGGTTCGATTCGTCGCCGGACAGCAGCCCCGGCCGCACCAACCTCTTCGACGTAGGGGGCGTCGAGGTCCTGGTCGATTTCGTGCACAACCCCCACGGGTTCGGAGCCGTGGGGCGGCTGATAGAACGCCTCGCTCCCAAGCGTCTGGGCTTGATGGTCGGCCACGCGGGCGACCGCGACGACCTCGCCATCCTGGAGGTGGCACGGGCCGCCTG
The DNA here is from genome assembly GCA_022561145.1 of Gemmatimonadota bacterium. Taxonomy (GTDB): domain Bacteria; phylum Gemmatimonadota; class Gemmatimonadetes; order Longimicrobiales; family Gaopeijiaceae; genus JACZXQ01. Next base: position 9,521 of record JADFRS010000091.1, on the reverse strand, counting down.
GGCGCTGGGTCCTGAGCGGATCGCCGTAAAAGAGATGGTGGACTACCTGAGAGGCCGCCCGCACGGCGAGGTGCCGCGCATCATCCGCGACGAAATCGTGCGCCTCGGTGCCACGCCTGAAACGGTCTCGGTGCACCCGGACGAGCTGGACGCGACGCGCGATCTGTTCCGGTGGGCGCGCGTCGGCGACCTGCTGCTGCTCGCCACCCAGACCCAACGTGAAGCAGTGCTCGACCTGGTCAGCACGCTCCAAAGCACCGGATGGAAGGCGCCCACATAGTGGTGCCCGAACGGAATGCGGGAATGGACTGCGTTCCCGGGGACGAAGCCACAACCTGACGGGTAGCGGACTCATGCCCCGGCCATTTGTCATGAGCTGCGCCCTCGCGCTACCATACGCGCGCGTTTCTTCCCCCACACGAGCAAGCCATGCCCACCGAACCTGGTCGGTCCGTCGCCCCTGAGGACCAGTCCCCAACCGACCCCAACACTCGTCCCCATCGGGAAGCGTACTGGCGCACCAACCTCCGGTACGTGGGCGTTCTACTCTCGATCTGGTTCGTCGTGTCGTTTGGTTTTGGAATCCTACTGGTGGAGCCGCTAGACCGGATCCGCATTCCCGGCACCGGATTCCCCCTGGGATTCTGGTTCGCCCAACAGGGATCCATCTACGTATTCGTCCTCCTGATCTTCGTGTACGTCGTGCTCATGAATCGCCTGGATCGGAAGTATGATCTAGACGAAGAGGACGACCGATGAACGTGCAGGCGTGGACCTTCGTATTGGTGGGCCTCTCCTTCGCGCTCTACATCGGCATCGCCATCCGGTCCCGGGCGACGAGCACCAAAGAGTTCTACGTGGCGGGCGGAGGGGTATCGCCCTTGGCCAACGGCATGGCGACCGCCGCCGACTGGATGAGCGCCGCGTCGTTCATCTCCATGGCGGGCCTCATCTCGTTTACGGGTTACGACGGCTCGGTATATCTCATGGGCTGGACCGGAGGTTACGTGCTCTTGGCGCTGCTCTTGGCCCCGTACCTACGAAAGTACGGGGCGTACACCGTGCCCGACTTCGTGGGTGACCGGTACTACTCACAGACCGCCCGGTTCGTGGCGGTGATCTGCGCCATCTTCATCTCCTTCACGTATGTGGCGGGTCAGATGCGGGGTGTAGGCATCGTGTTCGGCCGCTTCCTCGAGGTCGACATCAAGACCGGCGTCTACTTCGGCATGGGGATCGTGTTCTTCTACGCGGTCTTGGGGGGAATGAAGGGCATCACGTACACGCAGGTGGCGCAATACTGCGTGTTGATCTTCGCCTACATGGTGCCGGCGATCTTCCTCTCCGTGATGATCACCGGGAACCCGATTCCCCAGTTGGGCTTCGGCGGAGTAGATGCCGCAAGCGGCGTGTCGCTGCTGGAACGCCTGAACGGACTGCACCAGGAGCTGGGCTTCGCAGCGTACACGTCCGGGACGAAATCCACACTGGACGTGTTCTTCATTACTGCGGCGCTGATGGCGGGCACCGCGGGGCTCCCCCACGTCATCATTCGCTTCTACACGGTACCCAAGGTTCGAGACGCACGGCTCTCCGTGGGTTGGGCGCTGCTGTTCATCGCCATCCTCTACACAACGGCGCCTGCGGTCGCGGTGTTCGCCCGGACCAACCTGCTTCGTTCCGTGACGGACACGCCATACGAGGAAGTGCCCGAGTGGTTCACCAACTGGGAGGCCACAGGGCTCCTGGCGTTCGACGATCTAAACGGCGACGGCCGGATCCAGTTCACCGGGCCTGATTCGCCGGTGGCCAACGAACTCACCGTAGACCGGGATATCATGGTTCTGGCCAACCCGGAGATCGCGGGCCTTCCCAACTGGGTCGTAGGTCTGGTGGCGGCGGGTGGGCTCGCCGCCGCGCTCTCCACCGCGGCCGGCCTGCTCCTCGTGGTTTCCACGGCGGTGAGCCATGATCTGTTGAAACGGGGTTTCTGGCCGGACATCACGGAACGAGGCGAGCTTGTCGCAGCCCGAGTGGCCGCCGGCGGTGCCGTTCTGATGGCCGGATACCTGGGCATCCACCCGCCGGGCTTCGTGGCGGAGGTGGTAGCGTTCGCCTTCGGGTTGGCCGCGTCGTCGTTTTTCCCTGCGATCGTTCTGGGCATCTTCTCCAAGGGTACGACCCGGGAAGGAGCCATCCTGGGCATGATCGCCGGAATCACCCTCACCGCGGCGTATATAGTGTATTTCAAGCTGATGCACCCCGAACTCAACAGCGCTGAACACTGGTGGTTCGGCATCTCCCCGGAGGGGATCGGGACGGTTGGCATGCTGGTCAACTTCGCGGTGGCGGTGGCGGTGTCCCGGGTCACTCCCGAGCCTCCTGCGGCCGTGAAGGACCTCGTGGCCCGCCTCCGGGTTCCTCGTGGCGAAGGGGAAGCCCACGAGATCAGCGCGTAAAGGGGAGCGGGACCGTGAGCTACCCGAAGGCCGCCAACATCGCTGGCATCGTCAAAGTGAACAACGCAATGGTGGCGCAGGGGGTCAACCAAGAAGAGGGGACAATGGGCCCGTCCTGGTTAGGGAGGATGACACTGCGTTCGATGACGAGGTTTCGTATTCGGGCGCATCTACCGCTCATCTCCCTTACGGCGTTTCTTCCGCTCTCCATGGGCCTCGAGGCCGCTCAGGTTCCGCAAGACCTCGATGTGCTCTCCGACCAGGCGCTGTATCAGGCGTCCTGCGCAAACTGTCATGGGGCGGACGGGCGTGGGCTCGACCGCTCCCTTGTCGGGTTCGAGGAAGCCATTCCCGACTTCACAGATTGTGACTTCGCGGCGCGGGAGCCGGACGCCGACTGGATCGCGGTAGCCCATGAAGGCGGCCCCGTCCGTGGGTTCAGCCGGATGATGCCGGCCTTTCGCGGCGCCCTGACGAAGGACCAGATAGGCCGCGTGATCCGGTACATCCGCACCCTTTGTACGAACCCCTCCTGGCCATCGGGGGAGCTCAACCTTCCCCGAGCCCTCGCAACGGAAAAGGCGTATCCTGAAGACGAGTGGGTCGTCGAAGGGGGTTTGGCCCTCGCCGACGATGGCGCCATCTCGAGTGCTTTCGTCTATGAGCAACGATTCGGTCCGAGAAGCCAGTTCGAGGTCGTCATCCCGTTCGGATGGCGAGAGTTGCCGGGCACGGAAGAAAACCCGGGCGCAACCCGCTGGGTGAGCGGACTGGGCGACGTCGTGCTCGGCGTGAAGCACGCGGCATACCACAACGTCACGTCAGGCACCATCGTCTCCGTGGGTGGCGAGATCATCCTGCCGACAGGGGACGAAAGCAAGGGGCTGGGTGCCGACGGGGGTGCTTTGGAGTTCTTCGGCTCGCTGGGGCAGATTCTCCCGTCTGACGCTTTCTTGCAGGCCCAAGCCGGCTTCGAGATTCCACTCTACTCAGGTGCCGCCAACGAGGCTTTCGGCCGCTTGGTCCTGGGTCGGGGATTTTCACGAGGGGACTGGGGACGGAGTTGGACCCCGATGATCGAGCTTCTCGCGAAACGCGACCTCGAGGGAGACGCCACGACAGCACTCGACCTGGTCCCACAGATCCAATTCTCGCTCAACACGCGCCAGCATGTGCTCGCGAACATCGGTCTGCTCGTGCCGGCCACCCACACCACCGGCCGATCGGTACGCCTGCTGGCGTATGTGTTGCTGGACTGGTTCGATGGGGGGTTCTTCGAGGGATGGTGACACCGATGCTGCACTGGACGTCCGGCGCCCTGCTCATCGCCGGGGCCGCGCTGATCACCACGGAGCCGCCGGCCCAGCACGCCGTGCAGGACGGAGCAGGCGGCCTCCCCGCGCTCCCGAGCGAACCAAGGTCCGGGGCGGACGAGATGTTTCTCACGGGTGATCGCTGCCTCGGCTGCCACAAGGGCGTCGTTACCTCCGAGGGGATCGACGTGTCGATCGGCTACGACTGGCGCGCCACGATGATGGCCAATAGCGCCCGCGACCCGTACTGGCAAGCGGCTGTGCGGAGGGAGATTCTCGACTATCCCGAGGCCGCGAGTGCGATCGAGGACAAGTGCAGCCGGTGCCACATGCCCATGGCCAATGCCTCTGCGCGGGCGGCGGGCCGACCGGGTGTGGTCTTCGGCAACCTGCCGGTGGGAAGAGACGACGCAGATGAGGCGGGGCTCGCGGCAGACGGAGTATCATGCACAGCCTGCCATCAGATCACGCCGAGCGGGCTCGGGAGCGAAGCGAGCTTCACCGGGGGGTTCCGGATCGCCACCGAGACACCCGCGATAGGACGTACCGTTTTCGGCCCCTTCGAGCCCGACACCGGTGGTCAGGGCATCATGCACTCGGCCACGGGCTTTCGTCCGACAGAAGGCGCACATGTGCAGTCCTCCGACCTTTGTGCGACGTGCCACACGGTTTTCACGCACTCGCTAAGGCCGAATGGAGAAGAAGGCCCTGAGTTCCCAGAACAGACGCCCTACCTCGAGTGGCGCGGGAGTGCCGCCGCCGCGGAGGGTACCAGTTGTCAGGACTGTCACATGCCCGAGGTGGGTGAAGACGTCCCGGTGACACGCGTCCTCGGGCGCCCCCGCTCCAACGTGTCCCGACATGTCTTTCGCGGTGGCAACTTCTTCATGCTCCGCATGCTGAACCGTTACCGCGAAGAATTGGGCGTGACCGCCCTGCCCCACGAGTTGAGCCTCGCGGCCGACCGGACGGAGCGACACCTCCGCGAAGCCACCGTTTTTCTATCCGTGTCTGCTGCTCGGGTGAGTGATGGCCAGCTCGAGGCCGTCATCGAGGTGCGAAATCTTACCGGGCACAAGTTCCCCACCGCGTATCCGTCGCGGCGGGCCTGGCTGCACGTCACGATCCGCGACGGCGGCGGCCGCAGCGTCTTCGAGTCGGGAGCGTTTTCTTCGGACGGACGGGTCGCGGGGAGCGACAACGACCAGAACCCGACACGCTATGAGCCGCACTACACCGAGATCACGTCGCCCGACCAGGTGCAGATCTACGAGGCCATCATGCTCGACGGTGACGGTCGCGTCACCACCGGACTCATGTCCGCCGAACGATGGGCGAAAGACAATCGTCTCCTGCCCGCCGGCTTCGAGAGGTCCGATGCCGATCCCCGCGTCGCGGTGTTCGGACAGGCTACGAGCGACGCCGATTTCCAGCCGGGGTTGGATCGCATCCGCTATGCGATCGACGTCGACCCCGCACGAGGGCCGTTTACCGTGGTCGCGGAGCTGTGGTTTCAACCGATCGCATATCGGTGGGCCCAAAACCTCGCCGAGTACGAATCCATGGAGACCCAGCGGTTCACACGCTACTACCAGTCGATGTCGTCGAGCTCCGCGCTGGTCTTGGCTGCGGACTCCACAGTGGTGAGATGACCGAGACCTGGCGCAGGCTGGCTCTTTACCTCCTTCTCTTCGGGATGACGGGGATGGCGGCCGAGTTGCTCTTGCTGGGGCACTTCGAGGATGCCTGGCAGTGGACCCCCATTGCTCTGTTGGGTGTCGGACTGCCTCTCGGGGGCGCAGTGAGGTTTCGTCCGAGCCGGATCACGGTGGTTGGGCTGAGGACGCTGATGCTGGGATACTTGATCGCCGGTGGAATAGGCCTCTACCTGCATCTGAAGTCGAACATCGAGTTCGAGTTGGAGCTTCATCCGTCGATGGTGGGATGGGAGTTGATCACGGAGACGTTGAGTGGTGCCATGCCGGCTCTGGCTCCCGGCGCGATGGCGCAACTGGGGCTGCTCGGGTTACTCGTCTGCTTCCGCCATCCTGGCCTGTCACGAGAACAACAAGCATGAGCATTCCTCGCACCGGAGTATCCAATCATGAATTCGAAGGCATGCCTGACACCAACTGTCCTCGTGCTTGGAGGAATGCTGCTGGCCACGCCCGCCGAGTCGCAAGTCGGCCGAAATCTAGGCCTCCTGAATCCAAACCTCGCAACCGCCGCTGAGCTGGCGGAGGTGCCGGGGCTGAACGGTGCCGCCGTGGAGGAGATCATGGAGGGGCGTCCCTTCCTCCGTATGGCCAATCTGCACGCCGTCGTGGCCCAACACGTCGGTGAGGAAGGATACGACGGCGTATACAGTGTGATGTGGGTGCCTATCGACCTGAACGACGTCACCGACGAGGAAATCCTGCTCATCCCGAACGTAGGGAACCGTATGCTTCATGAGTTCGAAGAGTACCGGCCCTACGAAGCGCTGATCCAATTCCACCGCGAGATCGACAAATACGTCGACGACGAGGAGTTGGCGCGCCTAGAGCAATACGTGTATGTGCGAATCGACCTAAATTCGGCGTCTCCTGAGCACATCCTGAGCATCCCGGGCGTAGGCAACCGCATGTTGCACGAGTTCGAGGAGTACCGTCCTTACGAAGCGATGAGCAAATTCCGGCGCGAGATCGGGAAATACGTCGACGACGACGAAGTGGAGCGACTGGCCCGATACGTCGAGGCCCGCTGAGCGGCAGCAACGTCGATTGGTTCATCCATGGCCCTCATCAGCTGCCAGAATCTACACATAGCTTTCGGCGGACCTAGTCTTCTCGAAGACGCCAACCTCCAGATCGAGCGGGGCGAACGAGTTGGATTGGTCGGTCGAAACGGGGAGGGCAAATCCACCCTCCTGAACATCATCATGGGCACGGTGGTTCCGGATGGCGGGGAGATCATCCGCGACTCGGGTACGCGCGTCTCATTGGTTGAGCAGCGGGTGCCAGAAGGTCTGGAGGGTTCGGCCCTGGACGTGATCACGTCGGGGTCGCTCCAGGGGATGACCGAGAATCACCATGCCGAGCGGTTGTGCTCGCTTCTTCATCTCGATCCCGACCAGCCATTCTCAGACCTCTCCGGCGGACAGCAGCGCCGAGCGCTACTTGGGAAGGCCCTCGTGTGTGATCCCAACTTGCTCCTCCTGGACGAGCCCACCAACCATTTGGACCTGGATCATATCGACCAACTCGAGACCATCCTTCTCCGTTTCCATGGCAGCGTTCTCTTCATCACCCACGATCGAACGTTCCTCCAGCGCCTCGCCACCCGCATCGTCGAGCTCGATCGCGGCCGCCTCACCTCGTGGGAGTGCGACTATTCCACCTTTCTCAGTCGCAAAGACGACCTGCTCGCCAACGAAGAGAAGGAGTGGGCGCTGCTCGACCAGAAGTTGGCGAAGGAGGAGACGTGGATTCGCCAGGGCATCAAGGCTCGTCGCACACGAAACGAAGGCCGCGTGCGTGCCTTGGATCTGCTGCGGCGGGAGCGTGCCGACCGCCGGGAACGGGTCGGGCAGGTACGGCTCGACGTTCAGGAGGGGGAACGTTCCACCGCGAAGATCGTCGAGGCGAAACAGGTGACCTTCGGCTACGGGGCGCCCGATTCCTCGGAGCCCCGCGTTCTACAAGGCTTCAACTCTACCATCTACCGGGGTGACAAGGTCGGCATCATCGGGCCCAATGGGTGCGGAAAAACGACGCTGCTCAACCTCTTGATGGGCGAACTCAAGCCCCAGGAGGGAACGGTGAAACACGGCGCCCGTTTGGAAGTCGCCTACTTCGATCAGCACCGAGAGCAACTCGATCCCACCCTTACCGTGGCGGAAGCCGTCGCGGACGGAAACGAATACGTTTCCATTGGAGACGAGCGTAAACACATCTACGGCTATCTCCAGGATTTCCTCTTCTCGTCCGAGACCGCTCGCCAGCCTGTCGGGAGCTTGTCGGGAGGGGAGCGTAGCCGCCTCCTGCTCGCCAAGCTCTTCACGCAACCCGCGAACGTACTGGTCTTGGACGAGCCCACCAACGACCTGGACACCGAGACCCTCGAGCTACTCGAGGCCCGTCTCGTGGCGTACAAGGGTACTGTTCTCGTGGTCAGCCACGACCGGACCTTCCTGGACAACCTCTGCACCAGCACGCTGGTGTTCGAGGGGAGGGGCACATTCAAGGAATACGTCGGCGGCTACTCCGACTGGCAGCGCACCGTGGCGGCTCGGGATTTGGAGCAGCCGACGTCGCCGGGAGCCGGCTTCAAGCCGCGGGGCTCTAAGGCAAAGCGGAGGCTGAAATCGGACGATGACAAACCCAAGAGGCTCAGCTACAAGGAACGGCAGGAGTGGACCTCACTTCCCGGGCAAATCGAAGAACTGGAGCAGGAACTACACGAAGTCCACAAACGACTCGCCGATCCCGCGTTCTTCCAGGGAGACCCCGGCGAGATTCGGACCGTGAGTCAGCGGGCAAAGGAGATTCCCGAGGAAATCGAGACGGCGTTCGATCGCTGGGGGGAGTTGGACGAGCGGGCTTGACGTGGCAGGGGCCGGCGGCCTGACGGAGGCGCCGTCCCGTCTAACGGAACAGACCCAGCCCCTCGACGATGGCTTCGAACCTCGGGCGGGATGGCTTCACGAGGGACCCCGGAACGTGACCCGATTGTGCCCGAGCTAACAACGCGACGGGTTCATGTGTCTTAGACGGGATAGACTCTGGGAGAGACTTACTCGTCACGGAGAGACCCGTCATGCCAGGATTCGCCCGGTCGAAGGCCGGCCCGATCGCGGTATTACTTGCGCTCGCCGGAATTGCCGCTCCATGGCCTCGAGCGTCCGCGGCCCAGTCTGTCCGCTATCGTATCGTCCCGGAGGAATCCGAGGCCCGCTACAGGGTGCGCGAGCGAATCGCTCGACTGGACTTCCCGACCGACGCCGTGGGCGCCACCAAGGAGATCTCGGGAGAGCTAGCCCTGGACGGAGATGGCGGGGTGGCCTCGAGCTCCCGCTTCGAGGTCGACCTGCGAACCCTGAGGAGCAACAGGGACCGGCGGGACCGCTACCTGCGCAGGAACACGTTGGAAACCGACCAGTACCCGGTCATGACGTTCCTGCCCACGGCGGCCCATGGGCTCCCAAACCCGCTTCCCACGTCAGGGACACACGCGTTCCGGTTGGTTGGGCAGATGACCCTCCATGGCGTTACGAAGGAGGCCGTCTGGGACGTGGAGCTGGAGTTCTCGGCGAGTGGGGCGCGCGGCACGGCCACCACTCACTTCACGTTTGGAGAATACAACCTCACCATTCCCCGTATGGCCGCGCTACTCAGCGTAACGGATGATATCCGCCTCGAGCTGGACCTCGTAATGGCTCTGGTGGAAGATGCGCGTCCACGATCGCCGACCTGATCGGTGACTCGCGAGGTAGGGTGCGGATCCATCCGGCGGACGGGGTTTTCGTCACCCACCACGTCGCAATAACGCTTAGAAGAAACGACTAAGGCTGAACGTCAGGAAGTCGTCCTGTCGCAGCGTGTGCAGCGGTGCCGTGATGTCGGTATTGAGAAGCAGGCGCATCTCCAGCGCGCCGACCCAGCGCTCGCCGAAGCGACGCTCGGCCTCGATAAACGCGATCGTTTCGCCGTGCTCGAGATCCACGATCGGCCCGCCCAGGATGGACGTGCCCTGGACGTCGTTGAACGCC